>JBGPNL010000009.1:0-13948 GCA_041487555.1 Minisyncoccia bacterium
AATTGGTCGAGCACGACCAAACTGCCGAGCGCGTTTAGCCAACACTCCGCAGTCGTGAATAACGGCTATATCTACACGACGGGTGGAGTGGACGCGGGTGGTATCCCCACCTCCTCCGCTTTCTACGCCCCGATCAACTCCACCGGCTCAATCGGATCGTGGCAAAATGCGACCACTCTGCCGATCACGCTTGATTTTCACTCCGCCGTCGTGAACAACGGCTATATCTACACGACGGGAGGATATGACTCTGTCGCAAGCAGTCCCACCTCAACTTTTCTCTCTGCCGCCATTAGCTCCGACGGGTCGCTGGGTACCTGGCAAGTGGCAACCAAACTGCCGAGCGCGATCGATCAACATGCCGCCGTCGTGAACAACGGCTATATCTACACGACGGGTGGAGCTGACTCCATCGGTAATTCCACCGCTACCGTTTTCTATACGAGTTTTATTGCTTCCACCTCGACGTTGGTCAGTGGGCAAACTACTTCCTTCTACCTCACGCGCAACACGAACAACGCCTACGACCAGACCGACTGGTCGGGCGGCAACGGGCAACTGGGGCCTGCGACCACGACAAACAACAAATTTACTTCGTCCACGAACATCGACTATACGAGCACTCCCGGCTCGATCACCTCGCTTCCGGCGGCGGGCACTTCCTCTATCGTGCTCGCCGACAGCCAGGCCGTCGCGAGCAACAATACCACGACCGTCATTCTTTCGTTTGGCAGCGTTCCTTCGGCGGGGAATCTGGTGCTCGTCGCGATCTCCGCCACGCGCCAGGCAATTGCCACGCCGACGGACAATCGATCGAACACCTATAATCTCATCGCCTCGAAAATAATTTCAAGCGGAGGCGTAACGTCCACCCTCGCGCTCTATTACGCGCAAAACGTAAATACGGGCGCGACATTTACCATAACCGAAACTGCGGGCGGAGCGGCGAATAATCTGAGTATGGTCATCGCGAGTTTCTCGGATATCGCCGGTTCCGCGCTCGACCAGTCGAACAGCGCGACCAGTTCTTCGGCGACGAGCTTTACGTCGGGGAACGTGACGACCGCGACTGCGGGCGAGCTCTATTTCGGCATCATGACCGACATGGGCAATCAGAACGTGAATCCCGGCCCGGGGTGGAGCAGTTTCCAGATATTGAGCAACAACAACGGGAACCAAAGTTTGTGGGCCGAATATAAGGTGGTGAATACCACGACTACGGCCGCGGCAACCTGGAACTCCGCTTCAAGCGATGCATACGCCGCTATCGTGGCGTCGTTTATTCCCTGATCATAACGATGCGTAATAATATGATGAATACGAATCTGAAAATTTATTTGTTCTGCGCCGCGATTATTTTTGCGGCTTGGCTTATTCCTCCGCCCGCCGCCCGCGCCGCGGCGTTTGCGCTCGTCGATAGCAGGCAGGCAACTTCGTCGAGTGCGACGAGCGTGAATAAATCGTTCGCCACGAATCCTTCGGCGGGGAATTTGGTCGTGGTCGCGGTATCAGCGTACAACCAGCGCCCTGCGAGCGTGACCGACAATCAGGGCAACTCATACATACTTGCCTCATCGGTGATCGTAAAAAGCGGAGCATCGACGCCGGTGTATCTTAACTTATATTACGCGAAGAGCGTTGCCTCGAGCGGGACGTTCACGATAACGGCGTCGACCAACGGCCCGGCTAATAAGCTATCAATGGTCATTGCCGCCTATTCCGGCGCCGATACGTCGGCCCCACTGGACTTCGTGGGAGCCGATACGAGCGTGTCTTCGACCGCGACTACGTTTACTTCGCAGAACGTGTCTTCGACCACCGACGGGGAATTGTATTTCGGGGCCATGACGGACAACGGCACCGAAGTGGTCTCAACCTCGAGCCCGTGGATCGAGCTGCAGAGCCAGAATAATTCGAGCAGCCAGAGCCTGTATACCGTCCAGCGGATCGAAAACATCGCCACCTCGACCGCCGCGAAATGGACCGTGGGGACCGCCGACCAGTATGCCGCGATCATCGCCACCTTCAAGCCCGCCGCGCCCTACAGACCCGTAACCTTCGTGCAGAGCGTGGCGTCCACGACCCTGTCCGCCGGTCAAATAGTCTCGTCAACCAGTATGACCTTTCCGAATAATAACGTTGCGGGTGATCTTATCGTGGCATGGTTTGAAGAAGACGATACCGTTCCGATCGTTTCCATTTCCGATTCGAAGGGTAATACCTACGCGCAGGCTGGAGCCGAGGTGAATTCGGGCAGCTGGAAAAGCGTGGTTTATTACGCACAGAACATCGCCGCTGGCGCGAACACGCTCACTCTGACGCTCAATGCGACGACGTCGGCTGCCTTTAGCTTCTATGCTCTCGAGTACATGGGAGTAAGCACAAGCACCGCGTTCGATACCTCGACGGGGGCGTTCGGCACGAACGGTACGCCCTCGAGTGGAAATTTCACGACCGCGTATCATGCGGACCTTATTACCGGTTTCATTAGCTTGGTTGACGCGAACGCTTCTCCGGGGGCCGGTTTTAGAGAAGTCACTTACATTAATGGCAATCTTTCTGAAGACAGGATGACGACCTTGAGCGGAGTGTACCAGGCAAAGATGGCAAGCTGTACCTGCACCTGGATCGTGATGGGCGCGGCATTCAAGCAAAGCCTATAATCATCAATATGTCCCCTACCAAAAAATATATTGGTATCCTCGCCACGGCCTTCTTGTTCCTCTTGAGCGCGGTTCGGGCCTCCGCCGCGATTGCGTGGGTGCAGGATAATTTTTTTAGCGGTTATGATTCGTCGTGCCCGGCGTGCTTAATCGCCGGTTTTGGGGCAAGTAATGTCGCAAGCGATACCATCGTTTTAGCCATCGGTTTTGCAACTTCGACGAGCATTACTTCGGTCACGGATACTTCCGGAAACACCTATGCACAGATGGGCACTACGTTCACGGTGTCTCTGCCAGCAGATCCTCCCTCATACGGATTTAAGTGCGCGGCTTATTACGCTAAAAATATCGCGTCTAATCCGGCGAATAGCATTACGGTTACTTTCGATGCCTCTACTACGGTTAGTCTACCGGAACTGTACTTCGAGGAATACTCGGGCGTCGACGCCACTGCCCCGATCGATTCCTTGGGTTCGGGTCTCGGTTATGGCGTGATATATATTAATACGGCGGCGCCGCAACTCATATCCGCAGGAGACATGCTTGTAGGATTTTTCATAAACTCCGCCGGCGGCATTCCCCAGAACGGTGCCGGATTTACCACGCGAGATACAAACCATAATAATCTTGTCGAAGACCGAATTATTAATATCCAGGGATATTATAACGCGGACATGAACTACGCAGGCCTGGGAAGCAATTTTTGCAGTTACGGGGTCGCCTTGAAGCCCGTGGCCGACACCTCCACCTCGGCTTTTCAGGGTGCGCTTGAATCCACGACGTTCGATTTCGGCTCCCAGGCGCAGCTGAATTCCCTGCTCTGGCACGGCGCGTCGAACGGAGGCCAAGTGCAATTCCAATTCGCGACGAGCAACGCCACGAGCGGCCCCTGGAATTACACGGGATCCGATGGCACCTCGAACAGTTACTACACTCCTTTCGTCGACACCTCGCTCAAGCTCGATTATTCGCTGTATAATAATTACCGCTATTTTCGCTACAAAGCATCGTTTTACGGTTCGACTCTCTCCGCGCGCGTGGATGATGTGGTCGTGAACTGGAGCCCGTAGGGGATAAGGGCGTCAGGTACCCTTATCTACAAACATCGACTCGCAATACTCTGCCCATGAAGACAGAGATAGGGGTACCTGACACCCTTATCCCTACATTCAATTCAGCTCGATAGCAAAGATACGGTTCGTAAGCTCTCGAAATGCGTTTGACACGGCAGATAAAGACGCTATTATAAAAATATGGTAAAAAGAAATAAAAAAAATGGCGACGGTAATCTTGCCAGAATGGTGCAACGGGAATTTGCTTCGCTGCATAAGCGTTTTGATGAGGTTTCTTCCGATATCGGAGGATTGCACGAAGATCATGGTATTTTGCGGAGAGACGCGGAAGAAGGGTTCCGCGCTATCACTGGCGTACTGAAAATAATGCAGGAGGAATTAAAAGAATTGAAGGGCATGGACGCCGAACTTACGACACTTCGGCTTCGCGTCGCCCGCGTGGAACGTAAAGTTGGTCTTGTTCGGTAAACAGAAAAAGAAACAGTGCCTGGTATCGTTTTGTTCCTGCATTTTGTCATCATCCACGAAGGCGGATGATCCATGCTTTGGTGCGAATGCTTTGGAAGCGTGGATTCCCGCCTCCGCGGGAATGACAAGGTGCGTATGTTAAAATAAAGATAAATGAAATTTTCTCGAGTCTTCAGGGATAAGGGCGTCAGGTACCCTTATCTACAAACATCGACTCGCAATACTCTGCCCATGAAGACAGAGATAGGGGTACCTGACACCCTTATCCCCTCGGTAACCACATTCTCTAAGAGACGGCTACTCGCTACTCGCTACTCGCTACTCGCTACTCGCTACTCGCTCGCCGCAAGGGCTTCACCCTCATCGAGCTTTTGATCTCGACCGCAATATTCGTCGTTACGGTCGGCGCGCTCATCGTGATCTTCGTCGTTATCACGAAAATACAGGTCAAGGAATCCGGCGTCGCGGAGGTGAACCAGCAGAGCCAGTTCCTCTTGGGGCAGATCCAGTATTACATCCAGAACGCGCGGCTGGTTGATATGACGGCGGATGTGGCGAATGGCACACTCAAATTGAGGGAAGCAGATCCCACAAAAGACCCGACGTATATCTCTCTGGGTAGCGCTATTTCAAACGGCCTGGTCGGTTATTGGAATCTTGATGAAGGCAGCGGTGCAAGCGCGGCGGATTCCTCCGGCAACGGCAATACCGGCAGCTTAATCGATAGCCCGACATGGACCACCGGGGAGATCAACGGGGCGCTGTCGCTGGATGGAAGCACCCAATATGTGAAGGTGACAGATACCTCTTCGCTTGAATTGTCCGGATCATGGACAGTTTCGTCATGGGTCAACGCGACGGCGCTCCCGTCAAGCGGATCGAAGGGCAAAATAATCGACAAGGAGACGAGCGTGTCGGGGAATACGAACTACGCCCTCGCCCTTGATAATAACCAGAGCTGCGGCGGCCTAGGGTGGCGAAGTTCTTTTACTGATATCAGCGGCATCAGTTACCAGACGTGTTATCTCACAACGATCAATACAGGCACTTGGTATCACGTCGTTGGGGTGTGGGATTCGTCAACGAGCAATGAATACCTGTATTTGAATGGCGCGCTCGTTGCCACCCGAAACTACGCCGGCCATGTTCCTACCTCAGCTTCCGGTGGACAGCTTGATCTGGGTCAGCAAGGCAACAACCTCCTTTTCCTGAACGGCACCATCGACGACGTCCGCGTCTATAACCGCGCGCTGAGCGCGTCGGAGGTTCAGCAACTCTATAACCCAACCGTCGTATATCTCCAGCAGACCGACTCCGGCACGCCTACGCCGCTTACGTCGAGCAAGGTAAACGTTTCAAGCCTTAATTTTACCCGGCATTATCAGATTGCATCATCGACGGCGATAGGCAATGAATCGGTGTCGTATTCGTTTACGATGGCTCCGGCGACGGCCGCCACCGCAAATAATTTTTCGCAGACCATCCAGTCGGCGGCGGCGGTGTTGGGCCCCGTCCCAAAGATCGCCCTCATACAAAAAGCGATGGGGGAGAACGCTAATCCCACTTTCAGCGGCGTTTCTTCGACATATTCCGGCGCGAATGCGAGCGGCAGTTTATTGCTCGCCGTGGTTTCGAACCAAGGGAGCACCTCAAGCAATCCAACGGTAACCGATACGGCGGGGAATACGTGGAGCAGGATCGCTTTAGTCAAGGCAACCAACACGATCGGCGTATACGCAGCCGCAAATTCGAAGAATGGCACGAATACGGTTACCGCAGCGTTCGCCGCGAGTACATCGACTAATGCTTCGATCTTTCTCTATGAATATCGTGGGGCGAATACGGTTTTATCGGTTGATGCGTCTTCGTCGCAGACTCAAATAAACACGGCGACGCCTTCGAGCGGGTTTATAAATCCGCAGGGGAATGCGGAATTATTATTGGGAGTGAGTGCCTATAACTCGCTCATTGATACCTGGACTCCCGGTTCAGGCTATGCGATAGAATCCTCTTCCACGGTTTCCGCGACGCTCGTGGAAGATAGGGTGATATACGTTACTTCTCCTGTCGATGCGAGTTGGACGATTAATAATCAGCGCAGCACACTCAATCTCGTCGTGGCGACTAGATAAGGGTGTCAGGTACCCTTATTCGGCCGCCAAGGATCGCGCGTGGTGATTTCCAAGCCGAACTGTTGCACGGTTTTTGCAACCCATTGCGGCGATCCATAAGGTTTACTCCTGTTCACGGCATAGCGAATATTTTCGATCTCTTCCTTCGGTTGTGATTGGTTCAGCCAATCCAGATACTCTTCGGGAACCGGCATCGGCCAGTTACTTAACAAGTTTTTTGCTTCTATCGTACCGCGCATGCGCGCATGCGCGCTTGACCATCGCCAATCTTCAGCTTTTTCTACCATTGCGGCACGCCTTGCGTTGCGTTCAACGTAGCGGACAAGATTCAGCAAATATTGATCATCTTGTACGGGGAGAGATTTATAGCGTCCTTGATAGATATGTCCGTATCCTATCGTGCTTGTTTTCGCATGATAGCGCTGGGTGTGAGTAAGGGTGATTCTTTGCATGAATTGCGAAAGATCGCCGTCGTTTTCGGGATAGAGCACGAGATGCCAATGGTTGGGCATGAGGCAATACGCGAGGATGCGCACCGGTACGAATGTCTTGGCTTCCCGCAAAATGTTTATGAAGTCACGATATTGCTCATCGTTTTTGAAGAGCCGAGAACGAAAATTGGCACGATTGATAACGTGATATATCGTGTTGCCGACATCGACTCGCAGTACTCTGCCCATGAAGACAGTGTAGATCGCGCCAGATAAAGGAATTCTAAAGTCAAAAAGGGTACCTGACACCCTTAAGATGCGGGATTGTAGTATAATTATAGAGTAGTACTTTCCTCGCTAAATTCTCATTTCAGATGGCTACTCGCTACTCGCTACTCGCTACTCGCTCGTGCAAGGGCCAATCATACCTCATTCTCGTGCTTCTTATCGGCGGCATCGTCGTCTTTGTCGCCATCACGCTTGTCTTCCTCGTGAATTCATTTCTTTCGGGGTCGACGAGCTTTCGTTTCGCGAATCGCGCGGAGGCGGTCGCGAAGTCGGGGATAGACGACGCGCTCCTGCGGCTTGCGCGGGATTATGCGAATGCTCCATCGTCATATAGCCTTGTGGTGGGAAGCGACGTAGCTACGGTGAGCGTGACGAAGGATACGCCGGTCGCAAACGAAATAACGGTAAGCTCGACTGCCTCTGTTACCTCCGGTTTCAATGGGCGGAGGACGCTTCAGGCGATCGTTCTAAAAGATGCGACGACGGGGCAGGTTACGATTCTTTCTTTGACGTTCCAGTAGTTAGTCTGTCATCCTGAGCCTGCGAAGGATCTTTTAGTTAATCGCATGGAGATGCCTCCCTCTTTCGTTGAAACTACGAAGGGCATGGCGCGAAGCTCAGCATGAGGCGGCGGAGTTCGGAATGATAAAACAAAAACCCCATCCTGGGGTTCGTCACGTCATCCTGAGCATAGCGAAGGATCTCATATGGATTTTTTGCAAGCTCGGAATGACGAAATAAACCATGAGCTATTATACTTACATAGCAACTAATTTCCACAACACTGTTTTGTATACCGGAGTTACCAGCAATTTACGGCTGCGAATGCGGCAACATATTGAAAAAGCAGTTCCTGGTTTTACTGCGCGATATAAAGTGAATAAGTTAGTTTGGTACGAGGTATTTAAAACACCGACGGAGGCTATCGCTGCCGAAAAGCGTATCAAAGGGTGGCGACGGGATAGGAAGATTGTTTTGGTGCAAAGCGTAAATCCCCGATTCGAAGATTTATTGGAAACATAAAAGATCCTTCGCAGAGCTCAGGATGACCTAGGTAGCCAGGCCCGTCGATGACAAAAACCTCATTCTGGAGTCGCAATGCACATGACTAGAATCCTGCTATAATTAAAAGGATGGTCAAACGATTCAGATACTACCTCGAAAAATTTTTGGCCGCTCTCAAGGTTAAAGTATTCTTGGGCGGGCTTGAGATTTCCGATCTCGTGCTGCGCCTTGCTTATTATGATGGTCGTGAATGGCACTTGAACGGCGTGCGCCTCGAGCCGGGCGTGATGGAGGCGGGCAAGGTGAAGGACCGCGCGAAATTCGTGGAAGCGCTCGTTGCCTTGAAGGCACAGGTACAGGGGCCCTTGGCATCGAAGAAAAAGGTGAGCGTCATTGTTTCTTTGAGCTCCGTGAATATTTATACCCATGCATTCAGTCTTCCGCTCATCGAGAAAGAAAGCCTGGAAGAGGCGATACAATTGAATGTGCAGATGGTCTCACCGGTGGATATCACACAAGTCTATTATGGTTGGCAGATCATCGGAGAGGACAAGTCGATGGGGAGGGTGGAGGTGTTGAGTTCGTTCCTTGATCGCACGCTTGCCGATGACATTCGCGCGGCGCTCTCCGAATCGGGATTTATCTCCGTGGCCGTCGAGCCGAAGTCGCTTTCGCTTACCCGCCTCCTCATGGAAGAAGCGGCAGGATTCGATGCGGCGCGCCCCTATGTGATGGTGCAGATAGACAGCTCGGGCCTCACGTTCCTTATCGTGAGCAAGGGGCATCTCTATTTCGAATATTTCAATCCATGGAAAGATATCGCGGATGAGAAGGGGGAGATCCTTATGCCCGCGTTCGAGGCGATGATGACGAGGAGTGTCCGGCAGGTGACGAATTTTTACAGCCAGCACTGGACGGAGCCTCTGACCGAGATCATCCTTTCGGCGCCGGCGCTCGGCGAAGCCGCGGCAAAGGTGATCACCGCCAATTTTTCCCTGGTGGTGAAGGAACTGAAATCAAAAACCGAGCAGCCGATCGGCCCGGAATGGTTCGTCGCGTTAGGCAGCGGGCTGCGGGGGCTCAAGCCGCGCCGGAAGGACAAAGAAATGAGCCTTTCGGGGCTTGGCGCGGAAGACGAATTCCGCCGGGAACAGCTTTTGAGTTTCCTCGCATTCTGGAGAGTGCTTATCCCTGCGACGCTTGCGATGCTCGTCATAGCCTTTTTTGCCGCGAACCTGTTCCTTTCCGGCACGAGGAAGGGGGTTGAGGACCAGGCGCTTTTTAACCAAGGGCCGGAACAGGCAAAAGAGAGCCTCGCGCTTGAGGCAGTCGCGAGTGATTTCAATGCGACCGTCGCCTTGGTAAAAACCGCGCAAAGCCAGACCTTTTCCAAGGCAGAAGTATTGGACCATATCTACGGACTTATGATACAAAGCGCGGTCACGCCGTCGCATTTTACGCTTCAGTCAGGCGGCCAAGCTACCTTGAGCGGGCTCACGAATTCGGCAAGCCATAACTCGGCCTTTAAGAATGCGCTTACCGCCGATCCAAAGATTCAGAACGTTGTTCTCCCGTTTTCGGCTATCGTGCCCGCAGTGAGCGGTTTCAGCTTCACTGTCAGGTTCCAATATACGCCCTGAACCCGAGCGTGGCATAGCCAGGGTTAGCCGGGGCATAGCGCCTGCCTGCCGACAGGCAGGCCCGAAATCAAAAGAATGATTTCAGGCGTTTAGCTCGTTAGTAAATTATATTCGTAATCCTCGGACGCCTCTTCACGCCCTCCGTCATCATAAGCCCCGCCGTGTCATCCTGAGCTTTGCGAAGGATCTCATGGACAGATGTTAGCAGATTCTCCGCTTACGTTCAGAATGACAGAAGATTATATTTCAGAATGATAAGAATTTACTTACGAGCTAGAATAGCCCCTTCTCCACTTCCGCAATCTTCTTGAAAACGGCCAGGAATTCTTTTTCGTTCGCTTTCGACATCTTTCTGAGGACGAATTCTTCGGCTTTCAGCCTGTGAACGGTGTCAGGTACCCTTTCTCTGCGGGAAAGGGTACCTGACACCGCAGGCCGTATGCCAATGCGAAGCCGCGAGAATTTTTGCGTCCCCAAATGCTTGATGATCGATTCCACTCCCTTGTGCCCCGCCGAGCTCGCGTCGAAGGACAACTTATATTCCCCGATATGCAGATCGGAATCATCGTGAATCACAAGCGCCTCTTCGGGCGCGACTCCGAAATATTGCAATGCTTCCGCTGTGGCGAGGCCAGATTCGTTCATAAAGGTAAGCGGCTTTACCCAGGTAACGTCCCCGGTTTTATGATATTCGAAAAGATGTTTCGCTGCTTTGAACGTGATATCTTCTTCCGCGGATGACTCACGGAGAAACCAATCAAGCGCCAAAAACCCCACGTTGTGGTACGTATTGCGGTATTCCTCGCCCGGATTTCCGAGGGCGATGATGAGTTTGAATGAAAGATGCATGATATAGGTAAATAGTAATTAGTAACTGGTAATTGAGCACACATTAACTTAATTACAAATTACCAATTACTAGTTACTTTTCTTCCCCTTGCGCTGCCTTCTTATTATACCTTATACTTACTGTCATGCGTCAGTTTTTTGCGTCAGTTTTGGAGGTGCTCGAGGTCGCGCTCGTCGCGATCGGAGCAGTTTTTTTGATACGAAGTTTTTTGGTCCAGCCATTTTTGGTTTCCGGATCGAGCATGATCCCCAATTTCCAGAACGGAGATTATCTTTTGATCGACGAGATCACCTACCATTTCCGGGCTCCCGAGCGGGGCGAGGTGATCGTGTTCCATTATCCCAAGGAACGTTCGACTTATTTCATCAAGCGCATCGTGGGGCTTCCCGGCGAGGAGGTGGTCATCAAAGACAACAAGATCACGATCAAGAATAAGGCCAATCCGCAGGGATTCGCGCTCGACGAGTCGTATATCCCGAAGGCGTTCACGACGTCCGGCAACGAGGATGTGACCTTGGGAGCGAAAGAGTTCATGATGCTCGGCGACAACCGCCAATATAGCTTCGATTCGAGGATGTGGGGACCTCTCGGCGCAAGCGATATCGTAGGCCTCGTCCGCCTCCGGCTTTGGCCGCTTACGGCTCTGAGCGCTTTCGCCGCACCGCAGTACTAATACTAACTAAAAACTAAAGACCAAAGACCGAAAACTGAAATAAAAAACAAGAAATGTTTTTAGTCTTTAGTTTTAAGTTTTAAGTCAATATCATGCCTTCAAAAGAAAAACCAAAAGCAAAAGAAGTGGAGCGGATGTTTCGTGCGCCGAAGGGGATGCACGACGTGCTGCCCGTGGAACAGCCTTATTGGGAGCGAGTCGAATCCGTGATGAAGGATGCGGCGCGCCTCTATAACTTCCATCGCATCGATCCGCCGATACTCGAGTTAGCGGATCTTTTCCGCCGCACCGTGGGCGAGGGAACCGATGTCATCGAGAAAGAAATGTATACGCTGAAGACCAAGGGCGGCGATGTGTTCGCGCTGCGGCCGGAATTTACGGCATCCATCTCGCGCGCGTATCTCGAACACAATCTTTCGCGCGCCGGGCAGCCGCAAAAACTGCATCACTTCGGGCCGGTGTTTCGCCACGACAGGCCGCAGCTCGGGCGGTTCCGGCAATTCACGCAAACGGGATTCGATATCGTGGGCGGCGTGAACGATGCGATCTACGATGCGCAGATCATCCTGATGTGTCTCAACGTACTTGAGAGTTTGAAAATGAAGAACGCCGTTCTGAAGATCAACTCCATCGGCTGCAAAGTATGCCGCCCCATCTATAAAAAACAGCTGCAGACCTATTATAAGAACCACGAAAAATCTCTGTGCACCGATTGTACGATCCGTTTGAAAACGAATCCGCTGCGGCTTCTCGACTGCAAAAATCCGGAGTGCGTGAAGTTGAGGGAAAAAATGCCGAATTTTTTGGATAAGCTGTGCTTGACCTGTAGTAAGCACTTCAAGGAGGTTCTGGAATATCTCGATGAATTGCAAATTGCGTATGTGCTCGACAACCAGCTCGTGCGCGGCCTCGATTATTACAACCGGACGGTGTTTGAAGTGTTCGTCGAGGGCGCGGGGAACGAAGTGGGCGCGATACTCGCGGGCGGGCGGTACGATTACCTTATGGAATCCATCGGCGGGCATCTTACTCCCTCAATCGGCGCTTCATTCGGCGTTGAGCGTCTGATCGCCGTTATGAAGGCGCAGGAGATCATTATCCAGCCCCGTACCATGAAGCGGGTATTCCTCGTGCATGCGGGCGATTCGGCGAAGAAGAAGGCATTCAAACTGATGCGTGATCTTATGGCGGCGGGTATACCGGTTTCGGAAGCCCTCGCCAAAGAATCCCTGAAGGCACAGCTCAAATCCGCCGACAAAGAAGGCCTTTCGCTCGCGCTTATTCTCGGCCAGAAAGAGATCTATGAAGCGAGCGTTATTATCCGTGATATGCGCACCGGCCTTCAGGAGAATGTGAAATTGGAGCGTGTCATCGATGAAATAAAAAAGCGCTGGGCGACGAAATAGCTCGATAGCGTTCGAAATCATACAATAGATTTCGAACGTCTAGCTCTATAGTTTTTTAGTCACCATTGGAAAATGCTAGAATATAAATAAATAAAAAAGCATCTGCTAACGAACTAAACGGCGAGATCATTTCGATTTTGATCTCGGCGCTATAGAGCTTATGAGCTATGGACGATTGTATTTTTTGCAAAATCATCGATAAGAAAATTCCTGCACATGTAATTTATGAGGACGCACATGCAGTCGCGTTCCTCGACATCATGCCGCGCACGCCAGGGCACACGATGGTTATTCCGAAGTATCATGCGGCGACTTTTCTTGATCTTCCCGATGCGGATGTAGCGCCGCTTTTCGCTGCCGTAAAAAAGGTAGATGCGCTGCTTGCAAAGAAGCTCATGCCCGACGGCATGACCATCGGTATTAATCAGGGGCCTGCGAGTGGACAGGAAGTCGCGCACTTGCACGTGCACCTCATGCCTCGCTGGTTGAACGATCACGGCAGCGCGGTCCAGAGCCTCGTAAACCATGAGGGCGAAGAATCGGTCGAAGAGATAAAAAGAAAGCTCTTAAGCTCGTAAGTGATTAGCTCGTAAGCCAATCACGTGTCGCCCCGGCGAAGGCCGGGGTCCGTGCTTTCAAATCATTATGAAATATGCATTCATCGGCGGAATACCGGCGGCGGGAAAAAGTTACCTTGCGGGGAAAGTTGCAGCTACTCTCGGCATATCGCATTTTAAAATCGATAACTGGTGGGACGAACTGAGAGTCGACCCGAAATTACGAAAATGGGTCAATTTTTACTGGAATCAGGATGAAGAAAAATATTGGCGTGATACCGATTGCAGTCAACAGTGGGAAAACCTGAAGAATCAATCTGATACATTGTGGCCTGCGATTCTCGAACGGATCAAAAAAATCAAGAGTTCCTCTCAGCCCGCGATTTTTGAAGGAGTGGGCATATTGCCGCACCTAGCCCATCGCGACCTCGATTTTCAAGGAGTTTTTTTACTCGGCGAATCATTCGAGATAATTTTGGAACGCAATAAACTGGAGCCGCGCTGGGGAAAAACCGAAGAACTAAAAACAAAGCAGGCGCAAGCCTTTTGGAATTGTGAAAGACCCCATTATGCTGAAGAAGCAGAAAAATATGGGTTCAAAACGTTCGATAATGCAATTGGCGCAGAAAAAGTACTGTTGCGCATGTTAAGTTAGAAAGCACGGACCCCCGGCCTCCGCGGGGACGACGGCTTTTCAGCCGTCGTTTGACTTCATTTTTAATTTCCCCTATACTCTCTGTAACGTCGTTAAAAGTCGTTAGT
>JBGPNL010000010.1:0-13902 GCA_041487555.1 Minisyncoccia bacterium
CCGTTCCTCTTCATCCTCGCCGCCGCCTTCATCGCGAACGAATCGCTCAAGCGGCAATATGCGCGTCTCGCCTTCCAGATCACGCTTTTATTCCTTGCCTACTATTCGTTCGCCATTTATCTCACGCCGATCCTCATGCACGAATTAAGCACGCGCGCATTTCTCTTGAGCGGCGCCGCGAGCCTGACGGCGATCAGCGTCGTGATCGGGATATTCGCCATAGTTTCGCGCGAGCATTTCGCCGGACGGAGCGGCAAGTTCGTGATGCTTGCGGTCGCGACGGTCATTATCGCGGTGAACGGGCTCTATTTCCTTCACCTCATTCCGCCCCTTCCGCTTTCGCTTATGGATGCCGATATCTATCAATCGCTTATAGCGAACGCGCCGGGGCAATATATCGTGCGGTATGAAGGCAAAAATGAAACCGGTATCGTCTCCGCCGTTCAGGATTTTTTCAACTGGAACAAAGTCGTGCATGTTACGCCGGGCAGTCCCCTCTTTGCCTATACCTCCGTGTTCTCGCCGACCTCATTGAATGTCAATGTGATCCACGAGTGGCAATATTACGATACGGCGCAAAACACATGGGTAACGCGCGGGCGCATCACGCTTCCTGTTACGGGCGGATCGGACGGCGGCTGGCGTACCTTTTCCGAGGAATTCAATATCATTCCAGGACTGTGGCGCGTGAATGTGCTTACTCCTGCGGGCGGTGTTGTCGGGCAATTGGGATTCGACGTTGTTATGCAAAATATCGAGCCCTCGCTTGCGACAAAAGAGATCAATTAAATTTCCGATCAACGCTTCATCCGATAGCCGAAATCAAAAACGCCCCGATGAACAGAAGGGGCGTTTTTTTGATGTGCGGCAGAATGCCTTAGAACTTGAAATACTTGGAACATCCTCCGACAACGGGAAGCTCCACTTCTTTTCCTTTAGTAACGTTGATGATACCAAGTATGGCAAGTACGAAGATTGCGAGGTTCACTACATTCAAGATCCTCCAGAGAGGCCACATGATAGTTCCGAGGATCCAGACGATAATGTTCAGCGCGAACAATACCGCTCCCTGCTTGATATGAAACTTTACAAAAGGATCATCCTTTGCGCTCACATAGGAAACAATGACCAACGGCCCCAAATAGGCCAGGATCGCCATCGCCATATTTTGCTGTTTCAGGCTCGCTTGATTTGGTTTGTCCATAATATGTATTTTTTTATCGACCTTAAAATAGTAGTAAGTATTATAACATATGCGGTGCGATGGGCCAGCGTAAAAAAACCAACAAATGAACAGTCTCCGTTGATTCTTCTATGGTTCTGATTGTCGGCTGCCTCTGTTTTTTACCACCAAGGCCCAGGACTTCCGGCTTTTTATTATGTCGTGCCGTCGTCAAGAAATATCCCACGCAAGGTCTTTATGGCGTTATATGATGCGAAGAGAAATGTAGTGGCTAAAGCCAGGTTAATTACGAGGAAGAAATCGTTGTCGGGATATACGATGTGCCCATAGGTGGCGTAGTAGATAAATAAGGTAGTTGCGAAGACAGAAATGAGCGCGTTCGTGACCGCAGTGATCGTTTTGCGCGGAGTCGCCATTCCGGCCCCGATAGCGAGTATCAGAATGGCCGCAACCGAGAACGAGAGAGGATAAGGAATGTACGAATGGTTGAAGGGAAGCGTCGCGAGCATCACAATGGCCGCGAAGATGAACAGTCGGCGCACGACAAAGCCATGGTAGTGAAAGCGCGCGCTCAATTCCCGCTCCGCCGTTTGTTCGAGCGTTTCGAATTCGCCGCCTTCTTTCAGCGCGGGCATATATTCCGCGTGCGGATTTTTAAAAATTCCTATTTTCATGCTGTTGTATTACGTTGTGGATCGTGCGGGGGTCGACCGCCTCCCCGTCGGAATAAATATGTAAAAAGCTATATTAAAGATAAAAAACAGCCTTCGCGACAAGGCTTTGAATAGGTATTGGCCATTCGCCTTGCCGTCCAGAGCTCATTTCGATGAGTCCTGGAACCCGGCGAACTTTTCATTTCACACATCCCCGAGAGCGCCTGTCTGCTGGCAGGCAGTTGTTTCGCCTTACCTCGGTTCGGCTGCTTGCGGGCTGTATTGGACGGCAAGCTATATCTTGTCCCGCCAATGCCTTTCGCCCACGTACCTCGGAGCGAGGTTTCCTATCCTGCGTCAACGTCCGTTGAACTTCAAGACGGATATTTGCTCCAAAGCCAACTGCCTGTCGGCAGGCAAGCGCTCAACAGGATGCGTTTTTCGGCTGTCTGGAACTGCCTAAAGCATAAAATAAGGTGCATGAAATTATCGTGAAGGCGGGCTCGTGTATGCCGCCCCCTTTGTTATACTTATGGTATGTCCACGCTTAAATACCGTTTTGTCACCCCATTGCTGATGTGGGCAATCGTCATCTTTGGCATCTTTTTTTCGTTCGCATTCGTGCCACCCGGAGAGCTCTTCCAGGCGGATATATTCGGCGACGTGATCCTCTCGGTTGCCTTGATCTACTGGCTCTATATGCTGTTATTTGCGCTGCGCACCCATCCTCGGGCGCCGCGAAGCGTGCATGCCGTACAGCAAGTGATAGACGAAGGGCCATATGCCATCGTGCGGCATCCGATGTATGTCTCGGACATTCTTCTCATGTGGTGCATTTTTATGTGGCTTCCGACCTATCAGATACTTGCGATCGCGATATGGCTAAGCGCGGTTCTTTTATTCTGGTCGGCGCTCGAAGAGCGGTTCCTCGAAGAAAAATTTTTGGAAGAATACAGCGATTATAAGTTAAGCGTGCCGATGTTCTTGCCCCGATTGCGAAGGCATGGAAAAAGGCCTATTCCCCCGCGCCCTCCAGAGAGATAACCGAAACGACAAAAATAGAAATATAGAATATGAGGCCATATACGCACGTCGAGAGCCCGAGCGCCCCGGTTATTTTCGATTGTATAAGTTCCTGAACCGCAAAATTTCCGGCGAAGGCGATTCCCAGAAAAGAAATAACGGCGTTGATCTTAAGCATCGAGACCATTCTGATTCTTTTCAAAAGAGCGAAAACGACTGCGGCGAACATAATAAAATACATACCGAACCCGTACCAGCAGGCGGGATATCCCAAAAACAGCGGGCACGTCTCGCCGAAAGCGCACGTACCGGTCAACACTTTCGCCGCGCTTAAATATCCGGAAAAGAAAAGGCCGGCAAGCGTAAGGATGAAAAGGAGCATGTGCGGCGGTTTTACGAAATTTCGATTGCTGTTCATGAGTTTCCCGGATCATCGGGATCCGCTTTCAGCATAGCATAGACGTTTCTGCATGGTGTGAAAGATTGGTGCCCGCATCGATTGGTCCACGGACCAAAGAGCTTTGGGCTCCCCATAAAAACCCGTTGTTGTTCAGAAACCTCTCTATGTGAAAGCGGATCCCATGCGTATTCTCCGCTTTCTATCATGGAAAACCAGTGAAGAGGTGTTGTGCGGCACCCCGGTCATTTCCGAGACATCGTTTTTTAGAATGCAAAGGAGGGCTGTCTACTGAGGCGGAAGGAGAGCACAAGAAGAAGGATACCGATCGCAATGAGGAATAATCCCAAGAGCCAAATAAGTGCTATAGCCCCGGCCTCCGGAAAGATCATGACGAACATCCCGGCGAGGAAAGAGACGGCGCCGCCCATGGCCAATAACGGATCTTTGTGAAGCACCCTCTTTAATTCAAAAGCAATGGCAATCTCTATAATCCCCGTAATCATCGCCCATGCGGCGATACCGTAGAGAAAGATGAGTGTGGCGAGCCATGGCCATGCGAATGTGACTGTTCCAAGTGTTATTCCGGCAATGCCTTCCAATAAAAGCATCCACCAATCTTTTTTGCCGAACATGCGGAGAGCGAGCACGGCTACTATTACGCCATCAAGCAGGACGTATGCGCCAAAAAACGATATGAGCACCGCAATCGTGGTCGGTGTCCACACGAGCATGAAAATTCCGAAGAGGATCGCAAAATAGCCCCTTGTCTCAAATACCCATGCGTTTTCCGAAAATATATTGAACATTGATTATATGTTTTATGATTTTCGACCTTTATCCCTTTTGGCCTGTTACCTTCCCTATACTCCATGATCGATGAAGTTTTCATTAGAAAAAGCCCCCAATCCAGGTTGAGGGCGAAAGCGGGTCTGTCTTTAGTGGATTTAGCGCGCAATGGCGGTTCGAGCCAGGGCTTGATTTGCAAGCACATCATATTCTTTCCGAAGCTCTTTAAGCTCTTTCGCTTCTTTCAAGGAAGAGGGATAACCCATTCCCCGCCACTGAAGTTCAACGATCCGGCTCGAGAGAATCTCAAGGATCGCTTGATCGGGCAATTCTTTTTTTCCCTTGGGATCGGGCAGCACGGCAGTTGTCATTACATTTTCCCCGCAAAAAAACGCACAATGTTCTATTTACATTGTGCTTCAACAAAATGAAACCTGCATGAAAGCGGAATCCAGAGCCCCCTCTCAAAAGCATCTTCAGTTGCGATACGAGCTCATTTTACCCCTCGTTGCGCCTTGCGGATGCGAGCGCATCTCGCGCAACGCGGCTTGAAGCATGCTTTTGAGACGGGTTCTAGCCCCTTACGATATCCCGAGCTCCTCCTTGGCTTTTTTTACGAGTGTTTCCAGATTGGTATTGGCCTTGATGAGGAAGTCGGTCACCCCTACCGTGAGTGCTTCCTTCCGCTTCTCGTTATAGCTCAAATTTGTATAGATAAGCACCTTGACGCCCTTCCCCCACGCCCCACCTTCTTCCCGGACGCAGCGTAAAAGGTCTATGCCATCGAGTTTCGGCATGATGATATCGAGAATGATAATGTCGGGGTGAAAATCCATTGACATGGCGAGCCCCTCTTCGCCATCCCCGGCCGTAAATACTTCGAAGCCCTCCCGGACGAATATGGTCGCCATCGCCCGCAGGATCGCCGGTTCGTCTTCTACTATCAGCATTTTCGGTTTTCTCCTTGGTTTATTTTTTTTCATGATTGAGATCGTTCGTCATTATTTTTTGGCGCGCAAGACGGCAAGTGCACCGAGAAAACGGATCCCTTGCCCTCCTTCGAAGTAAATGAAATTGAGCCGCCCAATTTTTTAATGATTGATCTGGCTATGTAGAGCCCCAGCCCCGTTCCTTCGATCTCACCGTGATTCACATTCGCTGCGCGGAATAATTTTTTGAATATTTCTCCCTGTTGCTCTTCCGGTATGCCTATGCCCGTATCGGAGACCGAAAAAATAATATCGGGTTTTTTACATTGGATGGCGAGGCGGATCCTCCCCCTTTTAGGAGTATATTTTATGGCATTAAATACAAGATTTTGTATGGCAATCCGCAGAAGCTGCTTGTCGGTCATGAGCTTGGGAATTCTTTTGGCGTAATGCGTTTCGATCGCTAATCGCTTATCTTTGATTTTCATATCCACCTCCTTGAGCACGCTTTCCACTATTTCCTTGAGATCGGCGAGCTTCGGCTCGACCGCCAGCGTTTGCGTATCGATGCGCGAGACATTCAAAAGGTCATTAATAAGCTCCGCCATCCGCCGCGTTGCCTGGTATATTTCTTCGGCATAGAGCATTTGCTCCTCGCTGTCCGCACCCTTTTTTGATTTAAGGGGCTTCTTCAGCAGTTCGGAATACATGCTAATGACGGAAAGCGGCGTCCGCAATTGATGCGACGCGAGCGATACGAATTCCGTTTTCGCGCGGTCGATCTCCTTCGCTGCGGTAATATCCCGGAACGTTTCGATGCCGCCGATGAATGTACCGTTCAATATAACGGGGGTTTTCGTGCACACAACCGGAAAACGCGTACCATCCTTTCGTACATAATAGCGGGTCGGAAAAAGGCCGCTTTCTAGTTTCTTTCCTCTGGCCGTGGCACTGATCCATCTTTCGTCTCCCTGGACCGTTTTCCCCTCTTCGTTTTGCATGGGAACGATCTGTAGATATGGTTTACCAATGGCTTCCTTCGGGTCGAAACGAAGGAGGGAAACGGCTTGGCCATTCATAAGCGTGATGTTGCCTCCTTTGTCCGTCACGATAACGCCTTCTCCGATACTTTCGAGCAACGCTTCGGCCCGTACTTTTTCCTGGTCCAGGATCCCATTCGCCGTTTTGAGCGCCTCCGTGCGTTTCGCCACTTTCTCTTCGAGGGTTTTCGCATACTCGGCGAGTTCGGACTCCAGTATCTTTTGTTTCGAAATGTCCTGCACGGTTCCCATAAGATAGGTAACGTTCGGATTCTGGCCGGTCGTGAAACGCCCGAGGACAGAAACTGTTTTTACGGTTTTGTCCGGAACAATGATCCTGTGTTCCACCTGGAAAGGCAGGCGTGCTTCAATGGCATCGCTCACCGTCTTTTCCACGCGCTTCCGATCTTCCGGGTGCACGCGTTCGAGATATTCCTCGGAAAAGAACTTTCCGGTTTTCGGGTCGACCTGAAAAATATTGGCGAGCTCTTCGGATACGGTGCCGTTCCTCGAAGCTATGTCCCATTGCCCGGAACCAACGCCCGAGATCGTCTGTGCCTCGCGAAGCCTCGCCTCGCTTTTCTCGATCTGCGAACCTACGTGCTTCACGAGGGCGAATATTCCGGCTATGGCCCACAAAACGACGATACCCAAGACCCTATTCGCGAGCGCAATACCCAGAGAGATATGTTCGACGGGTGAAAGGAATATGCCGATACTGGTCCCTCCGGTAGCAAGCAGCGTCGTTATTACTGCCTCCTTTTTTGAATGCGAGGCAGCAAAAAATATAGGAAATAAATATAAGGCCCAATCCGAGAACCCGAGAGGCGTCACAAGATCAATGACGAAAATACAGGCTATCATCGCGATAATGAACGGGAGTGCCACTTTCTTGTACGAAAGCAGGTTGATAAGGAAGTCGTCGATGTTTTTCGTAAAAGTAATCATGGGCGTGGAAATATAAAAGGATAGACGACAAAACGCGCCGCACGATAA
The DNA here is from genome assembly GCA_041487555.1 of Minisyncoccia bacterium. Classification (GTDB taxonomy): domain Bacteria; phylum Patescibacteriota; class Minisyncoccia; order UBA6257; family 2-01-FULL-56-20; genus DATLTV01. The sequence goes on from JBGPNL010000010.1 coordinate 7,011, forward strand.
TCCACCATGCTGTTTTGAGCACAGAGGGATCGATTGCTTGTAGCGCGTTTTGTTGTTTTCTTCTTCATATCTTTTCTTCGCAAGACATAGGTCGTATCGTTTTTCATAACATCGGCCGTTTGATTGTTATGTATCCGATACGATAGCGTACGTTTGCTGATCGGCCTTATCTTTATGACTTTATGAGGGGATCGGATTTAATAAATGGACGCGATCGTGCGCTGTATACCATGCACGGAGATGCGCATTCGGGAACGGCAACAAAAGGTTATCGTTCCTGACATCCAGACCCATCTTTTTTAAGGATTCTGGCTTAAGCATAGGCGTGCCATATGAAACTATCGTGAAGGCTCTTTTTGCCGGCATTTCATGCTATCAAGTCGTACTGTTCTTCAGCGTATAACCGACCCCGCGGATCGTTTGCAGCAATTTTTGCGGTCGTCCGGCATCTATCTTCTGCCGCAAGTTCTTGATGTGCACGTCGACGACATTGCTCAGCGAACTGTCCGCGAAATCCCAAATATGGTCGTAGATCTGTTCGCGATTCACCACGCGGTTCGCGTTCCGAATTAAATATTCAAGCAGAGCGAATTCCTTGAGCGTAAGCGACAATTCTTTATTCCCCCGGAATACCTGCCGTGTCGCGGTATTCATGGTCAAATTGCCGATCTTGAGCTCGACGGGCAAGGATTGCTTTGGGCGGCGGAGAAGCGCTTTCATCCGCGCGACCAATTCCTCAAGAATAAAGGGTTTTACGATATAATCGTCGGCCCCCATATTAAGGACGCTTACCTTTGTTTCCCAATCGCTTTTGCCGGTAAGTACGAGTACGGGAAGCGCGATGCCCTTAGTGCGGATCTCTTGGCACACTTCGGCACCGCTCTTTTTAGGAAGCCCGAGATCGAGAATAATGAGATCGTAATTTTTATGATTCACCTCAATGCGCCGCTCCGCCGTTTCTCCGTCGAGAACGTAATCGACGGCATAGCCCTGCTTCTCGAGGCTCACCTTTACCGACTTCGCCAAACTTTCATCGTCTTCTACGAGTAGTATTCTCATGGTTTTGTTTGTTTTGGATCCGACCTTTTGGGGCAGTCTTCAGATTTGCCAATAGACTAACCCAATCCAGATGAAATCTTCATGAAGTTTACCCTAAAAAGAGCCGTTTTTATTGATATTTTTCGGGCTATTGCACCGTGATAATACCATATAATATTGTATCGGTCAAGGATCAGCCGGAAAAAAGCCGCATGACAGTCTCGAAGCGATATCGCCTACCGGCAAGCTGCAATACTTTTTGAAAATCGGCCAAATTTTATGATCTGAAAATCGATTGTCCTATAAAAAATGCCGAAGCGGCAGACTCGGTGTTTTTTTGATGCGCCGCAGATTATTTTGGGGAAAATCGTTCTCCGCCCGCACGCTTTTTGTCCGCAACTGCAATCACATTGGCATTGACCGCTTTCCGAAGTGATTGTTTCATCATTTCGAAACAATATAACTTTTTATCATATAATTGGCGGCACTATTTGGCAAACCTGCCAGAATTATTTTAGGAGGTGAAAAATCGTTGAAATTACTGGTTTTTCTTCTGCCCCGTGCACACGCTATGCCCACTATTTGACATGGCGGCAAATTATGATGCTATAATGAAGACAAGTGAACAGAAAGCCCTTGCGGCAGCAAAGTCGAAAAGATGCTGACGCTCTGAGGATTCGATTGAAACGCCGGTTCTACAAAGGTGCAGCGATTGCAACTATATCCTACGTCGCGCTTTCTCTAATTAAATTTCACGGGCAATACTCGGATCTTCCTTCGGAGCTCGCCATCATCTGGGCGGTGTTCCTGCTTTGCTATACCACGACGAAAGAAATATTCCGATGGAGCGATGTCGGCGATACGGAAATTTATCATGGCGAATTGTGGATGGGCGTGTTGCTCGCAGGTGCCGCATGGATGATCGCCTGGAACATCGGGCGGATATGGATCTATCATCTTCCCCGTATCCCTTTCCCCAGCGATTACGAATCGGCGACCATAGAAACGATCGTGCTGTATACGCTGTCCATCGCTTCTTCCTACCTATACAAGTACCGGAGGCATCCGAGGTACACGCATCCAAGGGCTCATAGGGCCGCTCACCCCGAACCCATCCCTGTTGTCGCGATAAAGAAGGACTTGGCATCGGCGCAACCGGCGCAGGATTCGGACAATGTCGAGGTCATACTTACGAACGCTCCCGCGTCGGATAAAGAAAATCCCTCGACGAAGAGCTGAGCGTTGTGTTTATGATGCTCTGTCGCTCCGACGAAGGTCGGGGTCCGTGCTCCTGAATAAGATGCTTTGAAGGCACAGATTTCAGCCTTCCCTCCAGAGGCGAGCAGGCGCTGGGATGACGGAAAAATTTGTTTGCTGACCCCGATATTATTTGCTATACTATAACAATACAAATTAAGCAGCGTATAAAATAAAAATGAACAAAAAGATCGGTCTTGCGGTGTTGGGTAGCGGTGTCGCTCTCGCCACCATTGTTTCCTTCGGTATCGCGTTAGCTCAATCAAATCAGGTGCATGAACCTCATGCGGCGGTCTGCCCGCGCGGCGGAGACGGCGCGCGCTGCCATGCCCGCATAATCCTCGATAATCAAGGCGCTCCGAAGGCGACCTCTCTTCCGGCCGGCTATGGTCCGCTTCAATTCCGCGGCGCATATGGCGTAAGCGGCGTTACGGGCGCAACCCAGACTATCGCGATCGTCGATGCCTACAACGACCCGAACGTGTTGTCCGACCTCAATAAATACAGCACGACCTATGGCATTCCGGCCATGGCGAGCTGCCCGGTTTCGGGCGGAACTGCTGGCGTACCCTGTTTCCAGAAAGTGGATCAGCGCGGCGGCACGGCATATCCGTCAACGAATGCCGGATGGGCGCTTGAGATCTCGCTCGATGTAGAGGCGGCGCATGCGATGTGCCAAAACTGCAATATTCTTCTCGTCGAAGCGGATTCGAACAGCTTCGCAAATCTTCTCGCTGCGGAAGACCGCGCGGTGGCTATGGGCGGAAACGTCGTCTCGAACTCCTGGGGCGGTAATGAATTCTCCGGGGAAACCGCATACGACGCGCACTTCAACGTGCCCGGCGTTGCTTTCACGGTGAGCTCCGGCGACAGCGGTTATGGAGCGGAATTTCCGGCGGCATCGCAGTACGTAACTGCAGTCGGCGGGACGAGCCTTTCTATGAGCGGCAATACGCGCGTGAGTGAAAAAGCCTGGAGCGGCGCGGGCAGCGGATGCTCGAACTTCGAAGCGAAACCATCGTGGCAGACGGACGCACTTTGTACGAACCGCACCGTCGCGGACGTTTCGGCTGATGCCGATCCGAACACGGGTGCCGCGGTTTACGACAGTGTCCGCTATCAGGGTCGCATGGGCTGGTTCAAAGTAGGCGGCACTTCGCTTTCCTCTCCCCTCATCGCCGCGACATACGCCTTGGCGGGAAATGTAAGTGTGGCGACGCCCGCGAACCAAATGCCATACCTCAGCGCCGCAAATCTGTACGACGTAACGAGCGGCTCGAACGGCAGCTGCGGCGGAACGTATCTCTGCACTTCCCTCGCTGGCTACGACGGCCCAACCGGGCTCGGCACCCCGATCGGTTTCGCAGCGTTCTAGAATCTAAGCTGTCCTCAAACAAAAAAGGGCTTCGCAAATGCGGAGCTCTTTTTATTTGCTGCCCCGTCATCCCGGCGGAGGCCGGGATCCATGCTTCCTAATCTCTTAATTTATGGATGCCAAACAGGTGCAGGGGGTGGGAGCGACCCGACAAACGGGGAAGGATAGATAACTATGAAATAAAAAGCAAAAATCAAAAACATAACTGTGCACGCGATGATGTATATTATAAGTATTAGCCAAATTCTTGGGGAACCATTAGGTCGTTTCGCCAGTTTTTTAATAATAAAAATAGTTCCGATTAACACAGCTACGAGAAGAACAGAAGTCCCAAGATTTATTGCGATCCGTATACTAATCCAGGGCTCATGGCTTGGCGCAATATCTACCAAGTTAGCCACGGCTCGATATGGTGCGGCCACCGCCAAAGTGATTACCCGACGATTATTATGACTACTAGAACCAATATCGGTGCAAATCCTTTTCGGTTCATTAACTTAACCATAGCAAAAGTTGATTAAATTATTTCCGCGCGGCGGTTTTCTTGATCGCTTCAGCGATCTGTTCCTGGACAACTTTGAGCCGGCTTCCCGCGATGGGACGGCCGACGAGTTCCAAAAATCCTTTGCCCGAAACCGCTTTGCCGCGGAACGTGCCTTTGATAGCGAGCGGACCCTCCCAGTAATTAAGGAAGCCATAAAGCATTTCCTGCCCGCGAATAAGCGGCCTTGCGACGAGATTAACACCATATTTCGGTATTTTTATCTGCCAGGAAAGCGGATAAATGGTTTTTGTTTTCGGGCCGGTCCAATGGTCTTTGAGGTCAATGAATTCGACTTTGCTCGTGTGCAGCGTTTTGTTATTCGGCAGCATGATGCTCGCAAGCCGAGTATGCTTTTCCTTCTCCGCAAAATCGAAGCAAATGATCTCTACGTCATTATTGAGGTGCATGGAAAACCAGGTCCACTCGGCACCGGGCGCGTGCGCGTCGGACCATTCATGGTCGAACCACGACTGCCCTTTTACTTTTATCCGTTTGCCGCCAATCGTGATCACGCCCTCCGTTTCGAGATCGGTATAGGAATAGTAATAAGTTTTATGTGTATTGATATCGACAAGACCGGTTCCGCCTTCGAGCAGCGCCGGTTTTTTCGAGCGCAGATGCAGGTCGAGATTTTCGTTTTTCATGTGGAAATGCCCCGGCTCTATTTCGCTCATCTCGGACGCCATAAACGCAGGAAGTGTGAGCGGCGAACTGTAGCTTACATCGAAACTCTTATCCGTAAAGCTGTCTTTCGTAACGATACAGACCGGCTTCACGACAGGATAGCTCTTTTGCCGCTTGATATCCGACAAAATATGATGCGCGAAATAAAAGTAGCGCCCGGAAGGAAGATATTTCGAAAAAGGTATCTTGATTTTCTTGGGGTCCGCCTTAAAAAGGCAGTTCATGTAGGCGTACTTCCTCCCCTCCCCATCCGTAAGGTGGCCATTGAAATACCACCACTCGATCCAGCTGCGATGCAGGGTGCCGTCTTCGGGGAGTTTTACCTTTGCCGATACTTTCATTGATTAAATTATAGCACTCTTGGAAAATCTTCGGCTTTGCGCTATACTCAACGAATTATGGGAACCGACACTGAAGTAGAAAAGTCATACGCCAATCTCAAAAAACTCGAAGAAAAGAACAGCGAGATCGAATTTCAGGCGGAAATTCCCACCGCCATTCTTGAAGAACACATGCGCGAAGCGCTTGTAAATATTGCACATCGCTTTGATCTGCCCGGATTCCGCAAGGGCAAGGTGCCTGAGTATTTGGTGCGTGAACGCGTGAGCGAGATGGAACTTTTGGAAAATGCCGCCGATTCGGCGCTGCAGAATGCCGTGAACGAGATCATCGCCGACAAAGAACTTGCCATTCTTGGCGGCCCGCAGGTCGTGATCACGAAGATCGCGCTCGGAAACCCCGTTACCTTCAAAGCGAAATTCGCGCTCTATCCCGAAGTTTCGCTCCCCGACTACAAGAAGATCGGGCGCGAGATAACGGAACGCAAAGACTCGACCGAGGCAACCGACAAAGAGATTGAAGCGGCGGTGGACCGCATCCGCAGGATGTTCGCGGGGCAAACCAAGGAAGACGCGACTGCCCCCCTTCCCGAGATGACCGACGAGCTTGTAAAACAACTCGGGCCTTTTGAGAATGTGGATGCGTTCCGCGCCGAAGTGCGCAAGCAGCTTGGTCAGGAGAAAGAGATACAGATACTCGAAGCGAAGCGCAATGAAATCGTAAAGCAGATCGTTACGCATTCAAAAATGAAGATTCCGCAATTGCTCGTAAACCAGGAGCTTGCAGAATACCGCCACAGCCGCGATGAGGAGCTCAAAAAACTGAAGCTTTCTTTCGAAGAATATCTGAAGCAATCCGGGAAGACCGCCGAAGCGCTCGAAAAAGAAGAAAAAACGCTCACGGAAGAGCGTATTAAAGTCGGTTTTGTGCTTCGCGAGATACGGCAAAAAGAAGGAATTACCGTGGAAGAAGGCGAAGCGCAGGCAACCGTCGCGCATTTGCAGGCCCGTTATCGCGACCGGAGCGAAAAAGACCTTCGTCAGACCGCCGAAGCGATCGTGGTCCAGGAAAAATTGTTCGCTATTCTCGAAGGAAGGAATACGAAAAAGAGCGAAGAGTCTGCCAAGAAATAAAAAACGCCCAACGATAAGTTGGGCATGATGCCTTTTTACTGCTTTTTTTGAGGAATTTCGGTCGCTTTGCCGATCTTCACCGTCACGCCGAAACGCTTGTAGTTCGCGTAGCGGACGCTCATGCGGATCTGCACGACGCCGCTGCTATATGCGAAGGAGTCGTCGGAGCGGGTGTATGTCGGGAACCAATAATGGCCCTCGATATTCTCGCGGATCGTTTCAAAGCGCGGGAAAAGATTTTCCTTTTCCTGACCCTTCACGATGATCACCTCATTCACTCCCTTTTGGTAGTTCCGGTTATTTTTCCAGACGAAATCCGGGACGGCTTTCCCGAGAGATCTCACGATCTCGAGGTCAATGTCCTCCACCCAGATGCGCCCGCGGAAATAGCGCTGGTCCTTTTCTATCTTTTTGGGACCGACATCAAACACGTAGGTGCCGAGCTCGTCGACTTTCTGCCGGCCAATATACTTCACGTCGTATTTCGCAAGTTCTTCGGTCGTGAGTACGAACGGCTGGACG
>JBGPNL010000011.1:0-13688 GCA_041487555.1 Minisyncoccia bacterium
CATGGCGATTGCGCTTCGATTCAGTTTCTTAAGAATTGCCAATTTATTTTTGAGATCTTTTTCGCCCGTGAGGTCGCTTTTCGAGAGAAAAAGGTACTCGGTTTTTTCGAGGAGCTCTTTATTATAAAGCCCTAATTCGTTGCGGATCGTTTTGTAATCTTTTTCGGGGTCTTCGGATTCCGAGGAAACAAAATGGAAAAGGATTTTCGTTCGCTCGACGTGGCGCAAGAATTTGATGCCCAGGCCTTTGCCCGAGGACGATCCCTCGATGAGCCCTGGAATGTCGGCCAAGATCAATTCATAGTAGGTACCGAGGTTGGGCTCGAGCGTAGTGAAGGGATAGTTTGCCACCTTGCTCTGCGCCTTCGTGAGGGCGTTCAACATGCTTGATTTCCCGGCGTTCGGGAGGCCGACGAAGCCCACGTCCGCGATGAGCTTAAGCTCGAAGCGGAAGTTGAAGCTTTCGCCGGGCGTGCCGGGCCGCCATTCCTTGGGCGTCGTGTTCTTCGACGAACGGAAATGGAAGTTGCCGCGCCCGCCCTTTCCGCCTTGTGCAAGGAGAATCCGCTCGTGGGTTTTTGTGATTTCCACATCCGCGCCGGTATCAAGATTATGAACGACGGTTCCCACGGGCAGTTTCAATATCAAATCTTCCGCGTCCGCGCCGTCGCCAAACTGGCTGCGGCCGCCCTCGCCGCTTTTTGCCACGAATTCCTTTTTGAAACGGAATTGCTGCAGGGCGCTCAGATCCGAAACGCCAACGGCCACGACGCTGCCGCCCTTGCCGCCCATGGCGCCCGTCGGTCCCAAGCTCTTCAAATTCGTATTAAAAGCCACGGCACCCTTGCCGCCGTTGCCCGCCGAAACCCTTATTTGTACATCATCGATAAGCATTTGTTTCTCAATACTACACTAGTTATCATATAATTCCTATATGCCCGCGATAAAAATCGATCAGATCACATTTCCCAAAAAGATAATCGTTACCGACCAAGAGATCGACGTTTCGAAATTGTCCGGTGAGCAGAAAAAATTTCACATCGACCTCGCGAACGAGATCATCAGTCTGTATGAATCCAAGAACGCGCCGCGCCTTACCGTCGGCATCGTAGGGCCTTCGGGTTCGGGGAAGTCCGTGAGCGCGGTGCTCCTTAAGGAAATTTTCAAACAATTGCAATCACCGGTCAGATTCGAGGAGATCGGCCTCGATGGATTTACGTATCCGAATAGCTATCTGCTTTCGCGCCAGAGTGGGGGGAGGCCGCTCAAGGCGGTGAAGGGAAGATTCGATACCTTCGATGCCGAAAAATTATTGCAACGGTTGCTCGCTTTCAAAGGCGGCAGTCCGGTATATTTCCCCGCATATTCGAGGACGGTACACGATCCCATCGAGGACGTACTTCATATAAGCGACCCGAACGCGATTTTACTCGTGGAGGGGCTCTGGCTTTTGCATGAAGGAGAGGTTTGGGAAAAAATTAGGAATGCGATTGACTTCACCTTCTTTTTCGATGCGGATAAAAACGTATGCAAGCACAATACGACGAAGCGGCACGAGCGCGGAGGAAGAAACTCCGACGATGCGAGCCGACAATGGGAGGACAACGATTCAAAAAATTACGATATGGTGATCACGGAGAAGGCGCGCGCCGATAAAATCTTAAATCCGTGGAAGTGGTCGCGGTAGGCTCGTTTTTCTCCATCGCAATTTCATAAACGGGAGTTTATCGTGTATGCTATGAGCATGACTAACAAAGAGTTTTTCTTAAAAACGCTTGAGGGGGAGATGCCGGTATTTATAAAAGTGATCAAGGCGGCGCCGGTCGCGAAGGCGGACTTTAAGCCGGATGTCAAAGCGCGGCCCGCGAAGAGCCTTATGGAACAGCTTGCGACGCAATGGCTGATGATCACGAGTATCGTAAAGACGGGGACCATCGATTTCTCGAAAGCGCCCGAGGAAGCGAAGCCCGACTTGAATGCGCTTGCGGAACTCGCGCAGAAGAATTACGAGGATCTCAAAAAAACTGTTGAGGCTATGACCGATAAAGAATGGGAAACGGGGAAGGCGCTCTTAACGTTCCCGGGCGGCAAATGGGAAACGAAGAAATACGACATGGCGTGGGGCTTTTTGCACGACGCGATCCATCACCGCGGGCAGCTTTCGACGTATATTCGTTCTATGGGCGGCAAAGTGCCGTCGATCTACGGCGGTTCGGCGGATTCAAAGCCGACAGCGTAGTTTACTAGCGAGCCGAGCTAATTCGTTTCCTCTTTTTTAGATTTAATGAAGCTTCGGAAGTTTTCGATGAATTCGATAAAGAGCTGGAAGGGGAGTTCGATCAAAAAATTGAACGCGATCACGAGGATGTTGAATCGTGCGAGTCCGGCGATGGTCCATTTGCCGATCGCCATAAAGGGGACGATGACGAGGTCGAGGAGGAAACTCCAGATACTCGCCTCTTCTTTTTCGAGGCTCATCTCCTTGGCGCGGTTATTCACGCGCACACCCGTCGCAATGACCATTGAAGTGAATAAAGCGAAGATGACGATGCTTGCCGGGCTGAACTGTATCCAGAGCAGTGCCTTTACGAGGTAATAGAGGATAACGACAAGGGTGATCAGGTAGGCAAGGCGCACAATTACTTCGCTTGCCCAGCTTCGCGCCTTAGGAACGGCGACGACGTATTGTTTTTGTTCTTCGGAGAAGAGGAGTCCCTTCACTTGGCCTGCCACGAGCTCGAAATTCTCGTCCGAAGGCATACGGATGAAGGTAACGATGAGAAGCATGAGGAACGGCGGGAAGATGACGTTCACTGCGGTGGCAAGGAACGAGAAGGATTGGGAAAGATAGGTATCGAGCGGTATCTCGACGGCGACCGCGACCAATATTTTCGATATAAAGAAGGAGATAACGCTCAAAAACGCGAGTTTTCGGAGCTGGACCTTGGCTTTTTCGTAGCGGCGCCGGTAAAAGAATTTGATCTCGTTATCGATCTTCTCGTTCTTGCTGTCCGGCAATGCCCCGCTCGAGATGACGTCGCCGAAAAGGAGGAATACAGTCTTTTCTTTATTACAGAGCCGTAGGAAGTGGGGGCCGAGCGGATGCTTCGCAAATGTTTCGAGACTTGTCTTAAGCGCCTGGAGGTTCTGGCTGATCTGCGCCAGTTCCGCTTCTCCAAGTTTTCCCCAATCGGGATAGGCGAAGCGGAGGAGCCGGTATTGGAGTTGCGTGTCGTCTGGCCGGAAGAGCGCGCGCTGGACGCCGATGAAAAGTTGCACATTCCTCTCCTGGTCGCTCACCTCCGCGTTCCGAACGGTGAGTGTTTCCCGCATCGCATCGAACATCGTCTCGGCGAGGATCTTTTCCTTCGTCCGCAGGAATAATTTTTCTTCGATCGCAGAACCGGAGATGGCGACGAGCCAGTTCGAGGTCTTTTCTTTTTCCCGTTCATCCTGGAACGAACCGTGCTCGAGTAGGTATACCAGATTATCGATGATCGTTTGTACCTCGGCGATCTTCGATACCGGTACGGAATCGTTCGGCAGATGTCCCGAGCGGATCAGCTCCTTGATCAGTGGCTCCGCGAATTTTTGGCCGAAGTCTTTGAGAAAAATCCTGCGCCGCAAGGTGCGTTCGATGGTATTTTTGCGGAGGAGGTGCTCTTCGCGGTAATCGATCACATTACGCAGTTTTTCGTAGAGCGCCGCCACTTTCGAGGCGACCTCATCGACATGGATCCGTTCTCCCGCGGTTTCTTCCCCCGCTTTTTCCTCAAGATGCCGCTCGTATCTCGCAAAAAGCTCCTTTGCCGTCTTTGATTGCATAACCCTTATTATACTACGAATTCACCGCGCATTGAGTCATCCTCACGAAGGCGAGGATAAGGCGTTCGTATGAAAGCGTGGATCCTCCGGCCGAGCCGGAGGATGACAAATTGGCAATTTTCCTGTGGCGCACTATAATGATTGCAATCGTATTTCGCCATATATTCCATGAAACAAAACATTATTATCGCAGTTATTATAGGACTCGTTATTATTGGCGTAGGCGTGTATGCTTGGGACGTGAAGCAGGAGGGCAGTTCACCTCCGAGCGATATCGCATTACAGCCTCCGCCAGCAGCGCAACCGCCTCCGCCGGTTGGCGGATCGCCAGTCGCATCGTCTACTAATCAACCGATACAAAATATGAAACACGTAATAACGCTCAAAACCACATTAGGAGCCATCCAATTCGAAATGTACGACGCAGACGCACCAAAGACGGTGAGTAATTTTATTACGCTCGCGCAAAAAGGATTTTATAATAACGTTATTTTCCACCGCGTGATCAAGGGATTCATGATCCAGGGCGGCGATCCCACGGGCACCGGCATGGGCGGTCCGGGTTATTCGTTCACGGACGAGCTAAATCCGTCGACCCCTTCCTACCAGGCGGGTTACGCGCGCGGAGTCGTCGCCATGGCGAATGCCGGGCCGAACACGAACGGCAGCCAGTTCTTCATTATGCTTGCCGATACTCCGCTCCCGCATTCGTACACGATCTTCGGAAAAGTAACGAAGGGACAAGATGTGGTTGATGCGATTGGAAATCTAAAGACCGGCACGGCTGACCGGCCGCTCGATCCGCCTGCGATCAAGAGCGTGGTTGTGGAGGAAAGTAAATAAAGAAATAAACCCCCCACGCCTGATGCTGATGTGGGGATAAAAAAGCGGCACGAGGTTTTCGTGCCGCTTTAAGTTTTCGGCGAGAAACTATCTGGCCCTAGCGTTCACGTTGCTGCGCCGATCATCTTTCAATCATCTTTCAAGAGATAAAAAATGAAGAAGACAACTGCCCAACCCGGGTGGCCGCCACAAAGGGCCCAGAACGCAGCCCATCCAGGTGCCCTAAAAAAAATGATACACATGAATGCTATGAATAGCATTGCGAGCCTCCTCAATTCTGCTGGCTGAATTATACACCTTCAATTAAATTGTGTCAATATATTTTGAAATATTCGCCCTTGCCGTCATTCTGGGGCTAAAGCCGAAGAATCTCCATGATATTCTTTCAAACGAGCCGAAAGCGTGGAGATCCTTCGCTTGCGCTCAGGATGACGCCATTTTCATTAAGTTGAATATATTACGCCGCCAAGCGCACCGCGCCGCGTTCTCCCCGTTCGCGCTCGCCGATCTGCTGGCGCCACATGGCGTGGTACAATCCATTTTTTTCAAGAAGATGCGCGTGCGTGCCGTGCTCGATGATTTTTCCTTTTTCGAGCACATAGATCGTGTCTGCGTGCATGATGGTCGAAAGTCGATGGGCGACCAACACCGTAATGTGGTTTTTCGAAGTAGAAACGTCACGAATAGTTTTCGAGATTTCTTCTTCCGTAAGGGAATCAAGCGCCGAAGTCGCTTCATCGAAGACTAAGAGCTTCGGGTGTCGCAGGAGTGCCCGCGCGATAGAAAGCCGTTGCTTTTCGCCGCCCGAAACTTTGACGCCACCCTCGCCGATCACCGTATCGAGTCCTTGGTTTGCCCGTTCGAGGAGCGAATCGGCCGCAGCCCTATGGAGTACGTCCATAATTTCCTCATCGGTCGCTTTAGGATTTACGAACAGCAAGTTCTCGCGGATCGTGCCGGCGAAGAGCTGCGTGTCCTGCGTTACAAGCCCGATCTGCTCGCGCAGTTCATCAAGATTGATCTCGGTGCTCGGTGTGCCGTTGTAGAGCACCCGGCCCTCCTTTGGCTGGTAGAGGCCAACGATGAGTTTTACCATTGTTGTCTTGCCCGATCCCGATGGACCGACGAACGCGATAGTTCTCCCTTTTTCGGTTTTGAAGGAAACGCCATTCAACGCGTTTGTGGCCGCGCTTTGGTGCTTGAAAACGACGTTTTTAAACTCAAAGGTGCGCACTTCGGGAACGGGTACCGGGTGTTCCGGCTTCGGCTCAAGCGGCATCTTTAAAATAGTTTGGAAATTATTGAGCGACGCCTCGGCCTCGCGGTAAATATTAATGACAGATCCGATTTCCTGCAGCGGTTGGAAAATGAAGAATGAATAAATATAAAGTGAGAAGAATTCGCCGAACGTGATATGTTTCTCAAAAATCATGAAAAGCATAAGAAAAAGAATGCCCACGCGCATCGCATTTACGATCGTGCCCTGGATAAACGAAAGGCCCCTGATATAGCGCACTTTTTTGAGTTCGAGCCCGAGAATCTTTTCTGTTGTGCTGTTCAGCCGGTTAATCTCCTGATTCGAGAGCCCAAGGCTTTTCACAAGTTCAATGTTTCGCAGGGATTCCGTTGTGGCGCCGGCTAGCGCGGTTGTCTCGAGAAATATCTGTTTTTGCATCGCCTTGATCTTGCGGCTGAGTAGCAGGCTCGCGATTGAGATCACGGGAACGGTGAGCAAATATCCGAGCGCTATCCAGATGTTAATGCGAAATGCATATACCGTGACGAATAAAAAACCGATTAGGCTTATGAAAACGACATTGACCATGCTCGCGATGAGGGTTTGCGTGTCCGTTCGCACTTGCTGGAGTTTCCCAAGCGTTTCGCCGCTCCTTTGATCTTCGAAGGTTGCGTACGGAAGCCCCAATGAATGCCGCACGCCATCTCCATAGAGCCGCGCGCCAAGACGCTGCGTAACCGTATTCACATAATAGTCCTGGAAATTTTTCGCCACGCGCGAGACGAACGCCACGCCCATAGAGGCGAGAAGTAAAAGCCCCACGCCCCAAAAGAAGGTGTGGCGCGAGAGCTCACTGAACTTCGTTACGTAGTTATCGAGCACGAGCCGGAAGATATAGGGATCCAAGAGCGAGAAAACGATATTTATGGCGGCCAAAATGAGCGCGACCGCAACGAGCTTTCGATATCCTTTTAAATAAGAAAATAATAATTTCATATTACGTAATGATAGTGGGGTAACGCGGAAGCAATGTCAGTCCGCGCGTTCCCGGAGAAGCTATCGGACGGGCGCAGGGATCGGAGCCGTTTTGGGCGTTATTCCCATCGGAACGGGCGGAACGGTTTCGTAGGGCGATTTCGAGGCGTCGAGCGAAAAACAATAATATCCTGCGGGATGCACGGCAAATATCCGCGGCCCGTAATAATAGTTTTGATTCGTTTCGTCCTCCGCCGCCACGAGCGAGAACGTCGCACAAAGTTGATAGCCGTTTCCTCCTTGTGGTTTATATTCGTAGGGCGCGCCAGTTACGGGATCTTTATAGCTTTGGCCGTAGAGCGGCAGGGCATCGAGAGTTGCGGGAAGTCTGGGTATTTCCGGCGAGGTTATGCCGATTTTTGTCGGCCCAGGATTCATATAATTGTAGATATTCTGAGCGATGGCGCTCAGGTCGTTCACTCTTTTCGTATCTGCTTGCACGTCGCGCTGATGTGCCGGTGAGCCGAGCTTCACGAACCCGAAAGCGACTGCCGCGATAACAGCGATGAGTGCAAGCACAAGGAATGTCGCCGTAAGACGATCTTTGGGCATGGGTTATTCTGACGTCGGACGTTTCCTAACCCAGGTAAGATAATAGCCGAGCACGCCGCCTGCAATTATGAAGACGGTGATGACTTTGAGTACGAACGGGGTTGTAAGCTGTCCTTGCAGGAGATAGGTGAGGAAAGTTACGAGATCGCCGATTGCAGTGCCCACGGCGATCAGGAGTGCGAGGTATGTCAGCCACTTGCGCACGCCCGAGTCAAATTTTTCAATATGCGCCGCAAGGTCTTTCAGGATAAAACGCATCGCAAGCAAGTAGATCGGGAAGGTGACGATGATCGTCGCCATTTGTGTGGAAACCGAATAGTTCGATCCGTAGTTATATCCGCCGAATACTTTGTCGGGGAAGTATTGGTCGATAAAGGTGAAAAGCATCGAGCCGAGTGCGATCGTCCAGGCGCCGAGCGTGGCGAATGAAAGCAAGTAAAAAAACGCGTCTTTTGCCGATTCCGCGCGCGTCGTAGAGCCAACGCGTTCGGGCACTTTCTGCCCCGTCAGTTTTTCATACACCACAGTAAACGCTGCGGCGATCTGTTTTTCGCCCCAGCCCTTTTCTTTTAATACATTTTTAATCGAATCATCCGCTGCGCCCTTAGCCCGTGCGGATTCGATAAAAGAAACGAGGTTTTGTAATGAATTTTGATCCATATGGCTATCTTAGCACGATTTTTCGATTTCGGCTATGAAGAATTCCTGAAGCCCCAAAGAAAATTATTGACTACATTGGAATAACGATGTTATCTTTGGGTCAGCGCAGAATGTAATGTTCTGCGACTTCAAAACGCCTATCCAGGCGAAATATGGAGGATTCACATGGGAGTCAAGGCAGTTGCAGTACCCGTAATGCAGAAGCATGAATACCGCGAACCAAGGACGTTCAGGCATTGCTACCGCGGGCATTGGAGCGATTTTCTTGAACGATGGAATGATCCAAATATCACGACTGACGAAGCGAATGGCCTGCTTCACGGAATCACGCGCATACTGAACTGTGCAGAAAAATGGCCCGAGACTCTCGGGGAGGATCATCGCGAAACGTGCGTGCGATTTCTGATGCATTACGCCGCCCACTCTTACCAGGACGATATTGAATTGCAGATCGTCGAAAAAGCCCGAGACATACTTTGGACTAAAGTGATCGACACGAGATATATGCGAGAAAAAGCGACCGACGAGCTCGTATTGGATGTCCTTGGCTACTTTATTAACCTTCCGAGAAAAGAATTACCCGATCGCGGATCAGAATGGCGCAAGTTCGAGAATTTTTTGAATATGGCAAACGGGCGTGATAAACGCGAGATTCGGTTTTTGATACCAGTACTCATTTTCCGCTTTGCCGAAAATAAAAAAGCAATCCGGAAATTGTGGGAAATACGACAGCAATCATAGTCGACGAAGCTGCCTTCAAAAGCAGCTTTTTTGTTGAGCGGCTAAAGAGCTATAGAGCTAAAAAACTAGTCTTTTACGATCCCCACCGTCTCGCCGTAGAGCTTGAACTGGAAGCCATAGGGATCGGGAGGAATTCCCTTCAAGATGCCGCCGGTTACGAGGTCGTCGACCGTCGCTGGCAATTTCCCGTATTTTTGTTTATAAATCTCGACCTCTTGTTCCAGGAAGTCGAATATTTTCAAACGGATAATGTAGTTCTTCGCGCGCTCTTTCGTAACGGGGTCGCCGCTTGACTGATAGATCGCTTCCCAGACCTGTTCGGTTTGTGCGCGCGCGTTTGGCGCGATACCATAATTTTCGGAAAATCTTTTTATGTAAAATGGTGCCTTCGGGTCGCGCGCGGCGAGATCGAAATATTTTGCGGCATCCGTGCGGTCATTTTTATAGAGATGATAAAGCGTTGCGAGGAAGAACGAAACGCGCCAGTCTTCGTCCGCTTCGCGCACGCCGCGGTCGCCGATCGCGATCGCGGCATTTATGGCGTCGGGATATCGCGTGTTCGGGAGCACGAGTACCGTCCAATAATAAGGGAAGCTGAAGCGCGGATCGAGTTGGTTTACAAGCTCCAAATCTTTTTGATACGCGTCAAATCCATTCCTTAAAAACGGCAACTCGGTAATTACATTATTTATCCAATAAAAATCAGCCGTGGCCGCATGCAGGCCGAGATCAAATGCTTTGATGAATCCGGCGGAGAGCGGCGGAACGGGCACGGGGGGATTTTTCACCCTATTCTCGTCGTACGCGTATTGCGAAGCGATGATTCCAGCGAGGAGGAAGACGATCGAAATTTTTTTTATAATGGCGGTCATGGGGTGGACATCCTCCCGTCATTCCGAGCTTTGCGAGGAATCTCCATGGAGATCCTTCGCTTTGCTCAGGATGACAACTTTTAGAGCTCCTTTTTCTTCAGGAACCAATTCGCGAGATAGAGTAGGATTGCGGAGTAAAGGATTGCGTAAGCGATGGTGAAGAAAACCGAGGCGCCCGACGGCGCGATGTTGTGGACGACGGAATTCCGCACATCGAATTTCTCAAGGTTCGGGAATATGTAGTAGACGGCCTGGATGAAGCGGTAGAAAAATCCACCCACCTGTTCGGCGGTGTGCAGTACCGAACTGAAGGAATGGCCGCCGAAAATGATCATCACTGCGGCGATGGTTGCGGTTAAAGGCGTCGAAACCGTCGAGAAAAAGATGAGAAGCGCCACGAATACGCCCATCTCGAGGACCTGGTAAAAGACCGCGAGAAGCCCAAGGGTGTCAAATCCGCCGCCATTATAAAAAATAACGCCCAAGTAGACGACGGTCATGACGGCGGTGGTGAGGACGATCGCCGCGAAGAGCCCAGCGAATTTTCCGAGGATCAAATGAAGGCGGGAGACGGGTTTCGAGAAAACAAAGTACAGCGTTCGCCGCTCGATCTCTTTATAGATAATAGACGCGCCGAGAAAAATAGTGATGATGACTTCGAAAAGATAGATGCCGGCGAGCCCAAAGCTCTTGAGTATTACGATATCGCCGAGCGAGACTTTCGCCAGAAGTATCGTAATAGCAACGTAAATAAGGGAGAACCCCAGGATGCCGTAGAGGATGCGGTCGCGAATCGTTTCGCGGAAGGTGTTCTTGGCGATAACAAGGATGGGGGACATAGTAATTGGTAAATAGTAATTTATAATTGAAGATTAGTAATTTGTAATTGGAAATTAGTAACTGGAATTCGCGCTTTCAATTACCAATTACGAATTACTAGTTACTAGTTGCTTCTCAATTGTTTCCACAAATCTTTCTTCCAACGGTTTCCCCTTGCAGAATTCCTTCACGTCGCCGGAATAGAGGAGCCGGCCTTCGTGGATCACGCCGATCTCGTCGCAGATTTCTTCGGTGTCATACAGAATATGCGAATTGAAGAAGATGGTTTTGCCGCGCTTCTTGAGCCCCAGGATTATTTTTTTTATCTCGCGCCGGCCGAGGGGGTCTAATCCGTCGAGCGGTTCATCCAAAAAAATATAATCCGGGTCGTTTACCATGACCTGGGCGAATCCGAGCCGCTGTTTCATGCCCTTGGAATAGGTGTTGATGGCGCGATCCCGCGCGTCATAGATGCCGAGTTCCTTCAAGATATTGAGATACTCATGGTCTGTTTTATGTTTTTGGAACAGCTCGCCGCAGAATTTCAGAAATTCGAGGCCCGTCAGGCGGTCATAAAAATAAGGCGCTTCGGGCATGAAGCCGATATTTTCGCGCATCGAAAGATCCGAGGAATTTTTTCTGCCGATCGTGATCGAGCCGCCATCCTGCTGTGTGATGCCCACCATCATTTTGATCGTCGTTGTTTTCCCCGCGCCGTTCTGGCCCAAAAACCCAAAAACGCTGCCGGTCTTTATGGTGAGGGAGAGGTCGTTCACGATCGTCCTTCCATCGTAGATCTTTTTGAGATTTTTTACTTCGATCATCCCATTAGAAGCAGATCGCGATCAACGTGTATCCGCAAATTAGTTTATGGCGACGATTATTCATGATATTGAGATTATATATTTAATAACGCGATCGCGGCTTCTAGCAGGATCATCACAAGGATTATATAATTTTCGTGGATAATTTCAAATCTTCACGAATTTTTGTATTTACGGGGAGTATTTTCTGATATATGATAGTATCAATTCCTTATGAGATCCCAATTTTTATTTTTATTTGCCGCCGTGACCGTTATTACGGGTATAGGGATTCTCGCGTTTTCCCTTCCGAACGTCCAATATGAACATACCATTTCCCCGCCTCCTCCCGAGGCATTTTTGGGCCGGTTCCGCGGCGAGCTGAACGATGTTGCGGCGGGGAATACCCAGCCCACGATCGTGACGAGCACGATCAAAGCTGCTTCGTCGACCCGCGCTTCGGCCGCGACGATCAAATGGACGTGCGCCGGCGTGAACGCCACCAATTTCGATTGTTATGAAGCATATTACACGAAACTTACGACCAATGTCGGCATTATTGCTGCCTTCGATGACCTGAAGGCCCGTTATTTGAAAGATGGTTATATCGTATCACAATGCCATCCGCTCACCCACGTGATCGGCCGCGCGGCTTCCGAAAAATTCGCGACGCCGGGCGAAGCATATAAATTCGGCGACAGTTTTTGCTGGTCCGGGTATTACCATGGCGTGCTTGAAGGAATCATCGGTAAGATCGGTTTGAAAAATTTGCCCGCGCAAATAGATGGTATCTGCGCATCTATTAAAACGAAAGATGGTTTCAGTTTCGATTACTATAATTGCGTGCACGGCCTGGGCCACGGCGCGATGGAGATCACGCAGGATGAATTGTTCGATGCGCTTGCGTTGTGCGACCATCTTACCGGCACATGGGAACAGCTGTCGTGCGGTTCCGGAGTATTTATGGAAAATATCATCGTCGACGGAAAAAATCATATAACAAAATATCTGAAACCGAGCGACCCATTGTATCCCTGCGACGCCTCGCCCGATAAATATAAAAATACCTGCTATTTGATGCAGACGTCGTATATGCTGAAGGTCAATGGCCGTGATTTCGTGCAGACTTTTAAGTCGTGCAGCCAGGTGGAAGCGGCGTATCGTCCGACGTGTTATCAGAGTCTCGGGCGCGACGCTTCGGGGCAGTCAGTGAGCAACGTGTCGTCAACCGACGCGATCTGCCTCATGGGCACCGATGACGAAGGGCGAAGCAATTGCGTGATCGGGGCCGTGAAAGATTTTATTTCTTATTTCCACTCCGACGTGCAGGCGAAGCAGTTCTGCAATTCGTTCAGCGACCAGAATCTCGCAAGAACCTGTCTTGATACGGGCACCGCGTATTATTCGGTGTTTTAGAAGCGAATAGGCGCGGATAGCGAACCCTCGAAGCGAATAAGGCGCGGATTTTGGAATCGAAATGTGTCATTCTGAGGCGCAGCCGAACCTGCCTGCCGGCAGGCAGGGAATCTCCACGCCGGTTTTTGGCAAGAAATCGCATGGAGATACTTCGCAAGCTCAGCATGACATCGCATAATTTCTTTTTGAATGCGCCCCGAAAACCCTCATTTTATAACGATTTCGTGGCGCTATTGATGTAGGCGTAATAAATATGCTATAATTCTCGCGTATCTTGAAAATGCTATGGCAAAACCCAGTTTGATCGGGGGAACCCGCTGGCACGCAAAAGAGAATGGAGACTTCGTCATGGCGAATAAAATCGTCGCAGGCGAGATGTACGAATCAATCACGGGACAACTTTTCGAGATCGGCCGCCAACTTCGGCAACCGAACGGATATCGGTTTGATCCGGTGAAATTGCAAGCACATTTGCAGGCGGCAATTGAGGGGCGCTTTGCGGATTTGGGAGAAGCCAAGGTCCTTTGGACTGTTACTTCGAACGGCCGCAGTGCAACGCAGTTTATCGAATTCCTTACAAAAAAAGGGATCACGGTGGGCGGCTATGCGAAAAACATCATGGGCCAGTCCGCATTCAAAACAACGAATGGCCTGACGTATCGGCTTGTCGCGATTCGCGGCGATGAGTTTGAAGATGACGACCGCACTACTAAGAACATCTTCAAAGAAGCAAAACGGCGCGGCTATCTCATTCCTCCGGCCGAGGTTGCCCCGCTGCTTCGCGAGAAGTTCTCGCAGGAGGAGCTTGGTTATCCTTATGTCGCGGTGTTCCACGAACCCATCCGCGGTTCGGGCGGCTGTCCGGGTGTCCTCGGACTGGATCGG
>JBGPNL010000012.1:0-13192 GCA_041487555.1 Minisyncoccia bacterium
AACGATATCCTTCGGCAAGCCAGTGATGAGATCGCGGCCGCGCAGCTGGTATTCCATCTTCTCCTTCGTCGTCATCGCCGAACCGATCTCGATCTTCACATTTTCGGCGGTCTGTTCGCCGATCGCGAGTGAATATTTCTTCTTCACGTAGTCGCTCACCGCCTGGTCGAATTTATTTCCCGCGATCCTCAAGCTCGCCAAGGAGACGATGTTACCCAAAGCGATCACGGCGCACTCCGTGGTGCCGCCGCCGATGTTGATGATCATATTTCCCGAACGCGCATTGATGGGAATGCCCGCGCCGAGTGCTGCGAGGATCGGCTCGCGCACGATAAACGCGTTCCGCGCGCCAGCTTCCTTCGCCGCATTCACAACCGCGCGCCGCTCCGTTTGCGTAATGCCCGCGGGTACGGAGATCACAACGTCCGGCTTAATGATATTCATCCAGCCGACGGCCTTCGAGATGAAATACGTGAGCATTGCCTTTGTAATGTAATAATCGGCAACCACGCCATCCTTCAGTGGGCGGTAGGCGACGATCTCTTCCGGGGTGCGACCGATCATTTCTTTTGCCTCAACGCCCACTGCCAGCACCGTATTATTGGGCTTGTTGAGCGCCACAATGGTCGGCTCGTTGATCACGAAACCTTTTCCCGGCACAAAAACGACGGTGTTTGCCGTCCCTAGGTCGATGCCGATTTTCTTTATAAACATTAGGTTTATTTAACTCTAAATCAGCCAGAAAATCAAGCCAAGCCTCAAAGAAACAAAAGGGCTCCCTGTTTGGGAGCGTCTCGGAGGAGCTTGGCTCTGAGAGCCGAGGGGCGTTCCGAGCACGGAACGACCCCTGTCTCCCAAACAGGGAATCCTTTTGTTTCTTTGAGGAAAACGCATGGCGTTTTCTGAAGAACCGAAACGACGGTTTGACGCGCGCACAATAACATGTTAAATTCTCGCTAGTATCTCGAATCAGCCAGCCGGACTTTACACGGCGAGGAGAAAGACTTTGAAAAATAAATATTTCGCGCTTTTTTCGTTCATCACCATTCTTATGGTTACCGCAGCGCTCGCCGGATGCGGGACTGCTCCGACCAAAACCTATACCGCCTACGGAACCGTCCGATCGGTGTGGCTCGAATCCCATAGCTCAGAAAGCAGAACCGTAATAGCGTTTGCGCCAGATAGTGATCCAACTCGGCCGATTGACATCGAATTCAATAGTGTTGAGCCAAGGCTCTGGCAAAACATGCATACGATGATCGTCTACGAAAAATCAGAAACTGTTGGAGGAAATATTTACTGTCCTTACGATGGTAGGCCGACTTTCAAAATTACTTCCGTCGAAGAACTCAAGTAGGACAAAATAGGTCCTGCTCCCAATAATTCGCACAGTCTCGAAAAAATCGAACTGTGTTTTTTTATTTTATGACTACTACACAACCTGTCATTCTGAGGCTTTGCCGAAGAATCTCCTACGTTTTCTATGCCACGGACCGTAAGAGATCCTTCGCGGGCTCAGGATGACAACGGGGAGTTCTTTTGGCTCTTAGCTCCGCACAATGTCCGCGCCCAGCCCTCGCAACCGCTCATCGATCTTTTCATACCCGCGGTCGATCTCTTCAACTCCTTCGATAGTAGACTCGCCATGCGCCACCAGGGCAGCTATGATATCCACCATGCCGCTCCGAAGATCTCTTACTAAAAACGTTCCGCCACCATGCAATTTCACGGGACCCGTGATCTTCGCGACATGATTGCATTTTTTTCCCGCAAATCTACACCACATTTCATCAGGGCAATCGGCAGATACTTCGATCGTGGCGCCCATGGAATTTAGGTCTTTCGTGTAGCCGAGCCGATCTTCGTAAACAGTTTCGTGAATTAAAGATTCGCCATCCGCTTGAGCGAGGACTACTGCGAGCGGCTGCTGCCAGTCGGTCATGAATCCGGGGTGGACTCCCGTTTCGATGCGCAGAGGTTTCAAAGCCACAGGCGACGCAATAAAAGTTATCCCCGTATCCGTTACGTCATATTCTGCGCCAAGACGCCGGACAACATTTAAAAAGGTTACCAGATGATCCTGCACTGCGCCCTCCACCAGCACCTTCCCGCCGGTCGCGATCGCAAGGCACGCGAAAGAAACCGCTTCGTTCCTGTCGGGAATTACTTCGTGTCGCACGCCCCGCAATTTTTTTACGCCCTCGATATAGATATCCCTGTTCGCGCCAAGCTCGATGATCGCTCCCATCTTCTGGAGCATTTTGACGAGGCCCATGATCTCGGGCTCGAGCGCCGCATTTAAAATAACCGTTTCCCCCTGCGCGAGCACGGCGGCTAAAAGCGTGTTTTCCGTGGCCCCGACGCTCGGGAATGCAAAATCAACGACCGCGCCGTGAAGTCCTTTGGGCGCCGATGCCTTATAGCTCGTCGGCGTTATCTCTATCTTCGCTCCCAGCGCTTCGAGTGCCTTTATATGGAGATCAATAGGCCGAGGACCGATCTTATCGCCCCCGGGGATCGGCACTTCCGCTTCGCCCGAGCGTGCGAGAAGCGGTCCGAGCGCGAGTATTGGAATCCGATTCCTGCGAGTGAGCTGCATAACGCGACTCGAAACGATCTTCGGCGTCTGGATCTTCAAAACATGATCTTCGAATGAAATATGCGAACCGATCGTGCGGCAAAGTTCTTCGGTGATCGCGGTCTCGCCGATATCAGGAAAGTTTGTGAATGTACAAGGCTCATCTGTAAGCAAAGACGCCACCATCATTTTCGAGGCGCCATTTTTCGACCCGGCGAGGCGTATCGTGCCGTTGAGCGGCTTCCCGCCTTTGATGATAAATCGATGAGATGTACTCATCTCGTCGTCCCGGCGAAGGCCGGGATCCGTGCTTTCAACTGTTGAGGACATAGTCGAATTATATATATTTTACGGGCATTTTGGCAGTATTGACAAAATTAGAACTTATATGCTATAATTTACACAGCTTGGATAAGTGGCTTATCCAAATCCGAAAGGACTTGAAAAAAATATGCTTTCTGCTTTATTGTTTCTCGCAAGCATACTCGCCGCGCAAGTGATTGGATATTTTACTTGGCCGACATTCCATCGCATGATCCGCATGATCGCGTCTTCGTAACTTCCAATCCCCATCCCTCAGACCGTTCTTTGGTGAAAACCATCGAGCGGTCTTTTTTTTATTTTTTACACGAGATCCTTCGCGGGGCTCAGGATAACAAAAAAATTATTGATAAATCGCGTTATGCAAAAACTCCTGCAGTTTTGCAATCGGCATCCGCTCCTGCTTCCCCGTATCGCGATCGCGCACCGTCACTGTATCTTTATTTTTACCGTCCTCTTCGCCGAGCGTTTCAAAATCAACCGTAATGCAAAACGGCGTGCCAATCTCGTCCTGCGCATAATACCGCTTGCCGATATTGCCGCGGTCGTCCCAGGCCACATTGAAATGCTTTTGAAGATCCAAATATATTTCGCGCGCTTTTTTCACAAGCTCAGGCTTGTTCTTGAGGAGCGGAAAGATCGCGGCCTTGAAAGGCGCGAGCTTGGGCTTGAGCTTCAGAACAACGCGGTCGCCGTCTTCAGTGTAGCTTCCAAGCAATACGGCGAGCACCGAGCGATCCACGCCCCAGGTAGGCTCGATCACGTGCGGCCAGAACGCTTCGCCTTCGCCGACTGGCGCGCTCCCGTCTTTATAGGGCGGTTCCTTATAGTGGTTCTTCAGATCGAAATCGGTCCGGTACGCAAGGCCGTATAATTCCTTCCGGCCGAATGGATAGTCATATTCAAAATCAATCGTCCGCTTTGAATAATGCGCCCGTTCGCCGTCCGGCACATCGAGTTCGTGCACATGGCCCATATCCAATCCCAAGTCGTCTTCCATCCAGGAAACCATCTCTTTCCGCCAGTATTCGAAGAATTCTTTCCAATCTTCCTCGCGCACGGGTACTGGAATAAAATATTCGATCTCCATCTGCTCAAATTCGCGCGTGCGGAAAATAAAGTTGCCGGGCGTTATCTCGTTCCTGAACGCTTTACCGACCTGCGCGATGCCGAATGGCAACGTTTTCCGCGAAGTATCCAACACATTTTTGAAATCCACGAACATCGCCTGCGCGGTTTCGGGACGAAAATAGACGATCGCTTTTTCGTCTTCAACCGGACCGAGAAAAGTTTTGAGCATCAGGTTGAATTTTGTCGGTACCGTAAAATTTTCCTCAGCTGACGCTCCGCAAACATCGCAATTCCCAGAAATTTGATAAATAACTTGATGTGTCTTCACTCCATGACCTGAACTTTTTCCCTCTTCGATTTTTGAGATATTTATTGCAAAATTTTTGCCATCTTGATCCGCGCGGAACCGATTGTGGCATTTTTTGCATTCCACGAGCGGATCGGAAAATTCCTTTAAATGCCCGCTCGCTTCCCATACCTTGGGGTTCATAATAAGCGCGGCATCAATGCCCACCATGTCGTCGCGGCGGTGCACGAACCGCTGCCACCACACGTTTTTGATGTTATTCTTCAGTTCAACGCCCAACGGCCCGTAGTCCCACGAATTCGCGAGTCCGCCATAGATCTCCGAGCCGGGGAAAACGAACCCGCGCCGCTTCGCGAGACTCACGATTTTTTCCATCCCGTTAGAAGCAGATCGCGATCCCTCGATCTGATTATCTTTTTGCGAATCCTTTTTCATAGTTGATGTATTATATGGCAAATGATTTAGAAAAGCGATCGCGGCTTCTAACGGGATCTATTAAATTATTTTCTTCCGCTTTTTTCATTGTTTCGGCTATTGGGTAACGCTTTTATTCGGAACACCCGCGACCGTTTTATCAAACGGCAAGCCGGTATCAAGCGCGTTTGCCTGAGCCTGCAAAGTCGTTCCCACGAAAGAATCCGCCGCCTCAGCCTTCGTGATGCTCACGAGCGGCATTACCTGGTTCGTCTGGTTCACCGCCGGCGTTGCCTCGATCTGGAATATCGCCTCGGGCGCCACGCCGATCGCTCCTTTCGTCGCCGGAATCGCAGGGACCAGCCAAGTAATGAGTCCCGAATTCGCGTCGTAGGTCGGCGAGGTATTCATGTTGCTCTTCACGACTCCGGTAAACCTAACCCCCGACTGCAGGTATCCCGTCACCTTCACGCTCGTCACATCGGTCGCGTAATTCCTAAGCCGCCAGTGAACGGTATATTGCGTCGGCTGATTGACCCTTGGCGGGTATGGTCCTTTGTTCAAAATTCCCGATGCCGCATCGCGCCAATAGGCTTCGGCCGCCACATCGATCTTGCCTGCTACTTTGTTCGTGATACTCGTTACCGAAATGGTTTTGTCCGCCGCGGTATTGGGCGGCACGGTCGGCGACTGGATCGTGGCATCCACGCGCAGCGTATAATTTTTGTCGCTCAAGAGCCGTATCGGGAATGCGTCCTTCAGCTTGATATTGAAATTGATCGAACCGCCCTGGCCCGGAGGAATACTTGCGAGCTGGGGCGTATTTGCCGTAAACCAGGTGATCGTATTCGTAAGCGAATTGAACGGCGTTTGTGCCGGAAGGTTCGCGAAGTCGAACAGGTCGCTGATCAATTTCGCGGAGATCTGCGCATTCTGCATGACAATGCTCGAGTTATTCACGTAATTTATCGTGTAGGTAAGATTATCGCCGATGTTCGCCACGTAATCAGGATTGTCGTTCGCGCTTATCGAGACCGAAAGCGGCGCGGACGAAATGGAAACGTTTATCGCCTGACTGTTTATCGTGTATGTCTGCCCCAAAAATTCAGCGGTGATCGTGCCATTCACGCTGAAGAATGAATTTTCCGGCCCCACCACGGACCCCGTAGTCAGGATCGAGCCGTTTCCCGCCGCAGGGACGGTTCCCAGGAACCACGAGTTCTTGCTGTTCGCTTCGGGCTGCATCGAGCTATTCTTGAACTGGAAAAACGGTGGAAAATCGAGTTTGATCCGCAAATTCTTGAACTCGTGGCCCGTATTGTTCACGTAATCCGCTTTCACATCGAAATCTCCTCCATTCAGGACGTTCTGCGGGACGGTAAGATTCAGGCTCACCGCCGCCTGCCCGACCAAGAGGTCGACTTCGCTGGAACTTTCGAATGGATTCGAACTCTGGGTCGTTTGATAGCCGATCTTCGAGGAAATATGCTTCAGGGATTCTCCGCCGCTCGTCACGATCAAAGAGAAGTCCTTTTGCTGGATGCTTCCCGGCCCCACATCCCCCACCGCCTGCTCCATCACTCGCTGCCCCTCGGATTGCCCCAGGAACGAAACGCCATCGGGAAGAAACAACGATAATTTTGCATTTTTCAAAATCTGATCCGAATAATTCGTATAGGAAACGGAAAAAATAAATTGATCGCCGAGCAATATCTGGTCCGGCTTCGAGAATTGCAAGCCTACCTTCGGACCCTGCGGCTTATTCACGGTATAGAAAAAATATCCTCCGGCGCCAATAACAATAGCGATAACAACTATCGCCAAAAGACTGCCTCCCAAGCGAAGCGGAGACCTCCCGCCTTCATATACTCCTTTGTCGAACCGCTTTGCTTCTTCCGACCAAGGCGAAAGCTTTTTGGGTATTTTATTCTGTTGTTCGGCTGGCCTTTCCGGCTGATTCATCTCGGGCATGTTCTATATATATTAGCTCATTCTTAAAGGATTTTGAAGAGCAATTCGCGCAGAAAAATTCCTGGCTTGGTATATGAAAAGCATGCGCCGGGGTTGCATCGCACAGGGCGCATGCCGCCCCATTCGGATCCCATCCCAGAAGCTTTAACGCCCGAATCCAGTCGAATTGCTTAGAGATCACAAGCTGCCACATGCGCTGGTCGGGCTCCGATTCCGCGAGAAGCATGTGCAACCGGTAGAGGTCGGCGGGGCTGTGAGTCGTCCGCGAAAATTTCAGGGCATCAACGAGCTGGAGCCCGCCTTTCTCGATGAAGCGCACGAGCACGAGACTCCCCGGCTCCAAATGCCCCGAAAGCTTAGAGGTAATCTTGCGGGAGCTCTTTGCCTTCGCGACGAGCTTGCCGAATTTTTTGGTAAAGAGCGAAAAGCGGTCATCAAGGTCGCGCACGGGTTCGCGGTCGAGCACGATCGCTTCGCTGAAGTATTCTTGCATAGTTAATCGTCGTCATCTTTTCTCCGCTTCAAGGGCAAGAACAGTTCATTGATAAACGCATCGTATTCCGCGCCTCGCAAGCCGGAGCTATGGGCGATATCTACCGCCATTCCAATAACAGTTTCACCCCTGCTTAGTTTTTTGCCTGCTTTTATTTTTTCGATGTATTCCGCATAAATCGGCCCGCTGCGCATATCAGCACTTTGCTTGTCGAATTTCCGCGACAGCTCTTCCAATTCTTCGAGAAACCTGTGTTTTGCTAGACCATATCGGACGCTCTCGATTGATCCTTCCTGCTGAAATTTTTCCATACCACAATCATAAGTAATTCGGCTTTAAAAAACAAACGGCCGGGAAAATTTCTCGGCCGCTCTTGGCAATCCTCAATAGCTTTTATGCTCGAACCCGGGAAATTGTTTTTTTACGTTCTCCCAAATCTTATTACCGATCACATCGGCTTTTTCTCTGCACGCGTCGCACTTCAGGTTGTGGATTTTCATGGCAGCGTTGCTGCTTTCCTCCAATTGCTGATCGACATAGCGCGCCAAATCGAGATCGGCATAGTGGCCATCTTCTCCCAGCTCCGCCGAATAAAGCTTTTTCGGCTCTTTTTCATTTTCGGGCATCGCCTTCGCCCCCATGCCTTCTGCCATAATGCTTCTATTATTATAAACAAATCGATTGAATGCAAGGGCAAAAAGCCTCCTGGCCGCAAAAAAACTGCATGGAAAGCCATGCAGTTCAATCTCTTCCGGCGCTAGCGGGTTGCCAATATCTTACGAGCCAACTCTCTCGCAAATTGGGAAACGTTGCGAAATAACACTCGAAAAGCACGGGGAGGCAGCGATACACGCGCTGCGTGTCGCGAAGACGGAACTCCACCCCCGCTTGCGTGGAACCGAGCGCGGTTCCCCGACACCCTCCGCTGTTCGAATCCTGCCCGAACTGGATGAAATAAAACACCCCATATTGGGGGCATTTTATTTCACGAGTGCGTCGGGCAGGATTCGAACCTGCGTAGCCATTAAGGCGCGGGATTTACAGTCCCGAGTAATTGACCGCTCTACCACCGACGCATTGTTAGATAATACCTTCTTGCGCGCAGTATTCGCTGATCCAGACACGCAGAAGGTTCAATAACTTTTTATCATAATATCGTACATGAAGCAATCCGTATTTCATTTTTCCGACCTTTTCGACATCGAAATCCTTGCGCACGTACGGCTTTGTGAATTGGCTTTTTGGTATGCTGGTTAATTTAGACCAAAAGCGGATAAGGGTGGGCACATTTTGATTACGAAAACAATACAGATATGCGCGAATTTTTGTCTTATTGATACCGCAGATATGCCGGAGAAATTTCATAAATAGGGCTATCATCTCCGGTTTACTATTCGCAAAATCAACAATAGTGGCGTCGCGCGACTGAAATCCTTCGGCCCAATAGAGCATTATACCGGCGATTTTCAATGATTGCTCACCCTGGGACAATTTTCTTTTGAACACGAACGAAGGTGGCTTACGTTTAAACCTTGATGCATTTTGTTCGGAGAGGTTTCTGCGCACAAGATTATTGTGACGCATGAAATAATACATGGCGTCAATCGAAACGCCAACAACTTCGGCAATTTCGCGGGCGCTCATCTCCTGCTCATAATACAAAAACTTGACCCGGGATAGTTTGCTCTGCGGCAAAGAAGCCATAGTTCCATTATACCATACGGAACGGACTATGAAACTGTCGCTTCTGACTATGCTAACCTTTCGAAGATTCTTCGATTTTGTTCTGACCTTGTCCTGAAATTTCCTTAAAATCAATAGCGGGCGCTTTGCCGTTCGCCACATTTTCGGGCTTCAGTTTCTCCAAACGACCGGTCACGGAATTATCCGCTTTGAGTAAGACAACCCGGAATTTCCTTAAAAATTTAAAGAGGAAGCCATTAAGCGCCACATCGATCTTTTCCGGAACTTCGGAGGTGATCCACCGCTCGAAAACGCCTTTCTTCTCTTCAATCCCGCTCTCTTCAATCCTCGGCAATGTGCGCACGACAACATAGAGTATCGCGCCAAGTGAAATCATGAGGACGTTAGTAAGGATGAATTGAAGCATGGAATTCTTATTGGTTATTAAGTTAATAGGTGATTGGGTTATTAAGCGGTGCACGGTTTCCAATAACTAAATAACGTAATCACTTAATAACTAATTTAGATTTCTATTCTATAGAACAGGTTCACGCGGACGTTCTCGCCCACCACTCCGATCACATCACCCACAAGGTCTTTGACCGGCCTCGATTCGTCCTTAATGTAAGGCTGGGCCATCAATTCATCGACATTCGCAGGCGCGGAGGCCGCGATCTGCATCGCAAGTTCGTGCGTCATTTTCTGGAACGGCTCTGAGCGAACCACGAAATCGGTCTCGGCACGGACGTCCAAGAGCACGCCAATGCGGCCGTTGTGCACGTACGAGTATACGAGTCCCGCCCCGGTTTCACGCCCTGCGCGCTTTTCCACTTTCGCAAGACCGCGCTCCTGGATCAATTTCTTCGCCGCTTCGAGATTGCCTTTCGCATCCGTGAGCGCCCGCTTGCAATCCATCACGCCCGCTCCGGTCGATTCACGAAGTTTTTGGATATCCTGTGCTGAATTCTTACTTGGCATCTTTTTTAACTGCAGCTTTTGCCGCGATCTCTTTTTCGAGTTCAGCCGCTTTGTGAGCGGCAGCGGTTGCTTTTAATACAAGGCCTTCGTCTATCGCGGTTTCCACCTTGCTCAAAAACCAGCTCGTGCTCCTGCGCGCGTTGTCGTTCCCAGGCACGAGATAATCTATTTCATCGGGATTAGAATCGACATTCGCAAGCGCGACGATGGGAATCTTCAAGCGATTCGCTTCGCGGACCGCAGTATTGTGCATGTTGGGATCGACGACGACGAGCACATCCGGCTCTTTTATCAAATGCTCTAAGCCGCCGAAAAGCTCCTTCAATTTGTTCATCTCCTTCTCAAGGCCAACGCGTTCTTTCTTTGTATACTTCTCAAGCGCGCCCGACGCAAAGTCGCTCCGCAACTTCTTGAAATATTCAATGCGCTTGGAGACAATTTTGAAATTTGTGAGCGCGCCTCCCGGCCAGCGGTTCGTCACGTACGGGAAATTGAACTTTCCCGCTACGCGCACGATCCCTTCTTCCACTGCAGGCTGCGTGCCGACAAAAAGCACCAAAGCGCCATTCCGTACTTTTTCTTTGAGGAACGCGAGGGCGGATTCAAGGCCATCCGCGGTTTTTGCGAGATTAATGATCTCAATACCGCCGCGGTTCGTAAGGACATGCTCCCGCATCTTCGGGTTCGTCTTTGATTTTCTGCGGCCGTAAAAAACACCCGCATCGATCATTTCGCGCGAGGCTTCTTCGGGATACGTTACCGCTTGAGTTGTGGTGATTTCTTCTGCCATGAAAAATATGCCCTGGGCATATGTGAAACAGTATAGACGATCCTCGTTAATGAGTCAAATCCGCGCTTACAAGCTCTTTATGCATCAATAATGAGATATTGACAGTCTTAATAAAAAATGCTAAAATCTCGACAGCATCTTGATCTAAGAAAGGTCATTATGAACTCGAAGGAATTCTTTTGCGAAACCAAGGAATTTTCCATTGCAATTCCAGCATTGCCACGACCGACACTCAAAGAGCTCAAGTTAGGAAAAAATGAATTCGATGGGCCATATCCCATTGGCGCAATCAAAAAAGATACGTCGCCAGAACACCCAGTGATATTAAACTTAATCAGCCTTTTCGAGGCAGATAGGGCTGAAACAATGGATCCAAACACATGGCGTCGCCGTCTTGCGCCACACATAAAGGTTGCTCTTGGCTATCAACATGCCGCTTGGCTCATTGAGAACAGAAACAAGATTCCTGCCTTCACATCGCTCCGCAAAAAGGGCAACGTCTACGTTATTGAATTTCCCGCTCTTACAACATGGACTCAATGGACTAAGCGTGGGGGTTCAGTAAAGAGACGATTCCGTCTTGAGCGTCAATATTTCATTTGCGACACCGGCGAATCTTGGGAACTATCTTCCGACTTCTGTGAATACGATCATTTTCCCAATGGTCGGATAGCGATTGCCGGGAAACCATAGTTCTGCTTCAGGGACTCGATTAATAATCGAGTCCCATTTTATTTTGTATAATACAAGAGGAAATTATAAAATTATGCCCCCGCCCAACATTTCTCCGTGCTCAGAGTAAAACACCGCCGATTGCCCCGCAGCCACAAACTTCTGCGGTTTTGAAAATAGTAATTGGTAATTAGTAACTGGTAATTTCGAATCACTATCTACCGATTGCGAGTTGCTAGTTACTAACGTAGCTTTCGCGAGCGGCTGCCGATATCGCACGCGGGCAAGCACCTTCAAACCATGGTCTAATTCGCGCGAATAGGAGAATAGTGGACTGATAAAATTTAGAGCAGTCAATTCGACTTCCCTGCGATATAACGCTTCGTTTTCATCACCTTCGGCGAGCGTAACGGTATTGGTCACCACATCTTTTGCCGCAACATAAAAAGGCCGGCGTTCCGCAGCGCCTCCGGTTTTTGGGAATTTGAAGTCCGCATCGATATGCCGTTGGCCGATAGTATAAAATTGTGCGCCGAAGTGTTCGCCGATATGCTCCCCTTTCGTCGTTACGAGCGCACCGCGCTTCGAGGGAATATAACCTTTCAAAAAATCTTCGATGGAAACTTGCCCCAAGAAACAGATCCCCTGCGAATCTTTTTTTTCTGCGGTCGGAAGGCCGGCTTTTTTTGCCATCGCGCGCACATCCGATTTTTGATATTCACCGATCGGAAACAGGCAATACGCCAATTGCGCCTGCGTCAAAGTCCACAAAAAATATGATTGATCCTTGTTGAGATCGCGGGCGATATGTAATTGGTAATTCGTAATTGGTGATTTCGTATCGTCATTTACTAATTGCGAATTACTAGTTACTAATTTTACGTAATGCCCGGTAGCGATAAAATCCGCGCCGGCGGCGAGAGCCTTATCGAAAAACAGCCCGAACTTGATCTCGCGGTTGCACATCACGTCCGGATTCGGCGTGATCCCCGCCCGGTATCCTTCGACCATATATTCCACCACGCGCTTTTTATATTCCTCCTCAAAATCCCAAACATAGAAAGGGATTTTAAGGTGTTCGGCAACCCGGCGCGCATCCTCGGCATCACGATCTTGGCAACCATCCACGTTATAGCAACGCATGAAAACACCGACCACCTCGTGGCCTTCGTTCTTCAAAAGCATGGCGGCGACGGACGAATCCACCCCGCCGGACATGGCTACAAATACTTTTTTATTACCGTTCTGCTGCATACGCCATATTATGAAGAAATATTATGCATTTGGCAAACGTCATTGCGAACGCGGCTTCTGATAAAAGGGTATACTTATACGTATGAAGGTCGCGCTCATTTTCGCCATCGTATTCGGCCTCATTATTTTTTCTTTTTTATACGATATCGGTGCCGGGCTTATGCATACAAATAATCCGCATTTCTATGTTACGCCAAGTTTTCTTTGCGGCAAGACCTGGACCGGCATCGCGCTTCCGCCGTTCGGCATCTGGATCTGCAAAGCGTATTTCGACAACGCCCGCGTCCGTACGCATGAACTCGTCCATTGGGACCAGTACAGGCGGATGAGCGCCGTCGGTTATTATGCGAATTACGTTTGGGGATGGATTGCGGGCGGATTTACATACGAGAATAATTTTATGGAGATTGAGGCGATACAAAAAGCGGCGCGGTGATATAATTGGATGGATCCCGTTAGAGATAACTCATCTATGCCTAACACCTTTTTCATGAAACAGATAACAAGCCGTGCGCATTCGTCATGCGTCATAATCACGGAAACGCCTGCCTGCGCAGACAGGCAAAGCGTTTCCTATCTCTAACGGGATGGAAAAAAGAAGCTCAATAAAAAACCCTATCTGAATATGGAACAAGAACGGGATACCAAACTCGACGAAAT
>JBGPNL010000013.1:0-13072 GCA_041487555.1 Minisyncoccia bacterium
AGCAGCCATCCGTCGCTTGTTTGGCCGGGCGCAGTCCGCATATCCTCTTTTTCGATGAGCAATCGCTTTTCGCGGTCGTTCAGTTCGCGCAACGATCGATTGACCGCGTCGAGAAGATACACGGGCTGTCCTTGTTTCGCGCAGAACGCGGCCTCACCGGCAACACCGGCGCCGATCATGCCATCCGCGAACGCAAGCGCGACGCAGCCGTCGCAATTCGGCAACACTTCTTCGAAGTAATAACCCATGCCCTGCTGCGAACGGGAATCCTCGCTGCGCTTCTTGTATGCGACATAACCATCCGCATGCTTCGGCTGGTTGGGATTTTCCACGCACGCGTTCGGCAGCGTGGCCTCGATGAGCCGGACGGCGTCCGCCTCAAGTTCCGTGTTATACAGATTGACCGGGTGGGCGAAATAAAAACGTTTCTGGTTTTGAGTAGAACTCACGACACATCTCCTTTTGCCTTTTCTTACCGCTGTCCTGAGCCTAACAAAACGCCACAGCATACGGCAAGGAGAAGCCTGTGGAAAAGTATTCTGCAATAAAACCGGCAAGATGTATATCCAGACAATAAAAAGCCGCCGAAATATTTCCGGCGGCGACCTCATGCGCGCGCTGCGCGCAGCTGAGAGAGTTTCCGATATACTTCAAGCGATTTCATCGCTCCGTTCGGCCCCGTGTGTACTTCCGGTTCGGGCTCGATGCCGAGCCGAGCGAGGAGCTTGCCATTGCGCATGCTGAATTCGCCCGGATCGTAGACTTCTCCCGGCTTAAGTAGCGCATCCACGGCCATGGAACGCACGTCGAGGCGGGTGTAGTGGAAAGCGGCGTCTCGCATGGTTTCGGTAACATCGCACAACGCGAGGGAGACCATGAGAAAATTCCAGTCAAAAAAGAAGTTCTGACCTGCAAGGATAGCCGGAACGCCCGTTTGCCCGGCAAAATCGAGCAGGCGCCCGATGGCAGCTTCGAGAAGTATTGCGTTATCCCACTCGCCTCTTCTTGCGCGTTCGGGATAATCATTCACGAGTTTAGGCAGGCAGCGCTCGGGATGTCCGGGCTTCATTTTGCATTCGAACATATCGATGATCGAAAGATCCCGCTGGTCGATAAGCAGGCCACCGGCGTCGATGATCTCGTGCCATGGCACGATCATTCTGCCTAATCTCATCAAAGGATCGTGCCCGGTCGTTTCAAGGTCAAGAAAGAGCAATGGATGAATCGTTTGCGGCATATAAAAACTCCTTGGAGTTTGCTGCCCACAATCTAGCACGAAAATGCGGGAGTGGCAAGAAGCAGGCTTTTCAAAAGCATTTTTCCGTAGCGAGCCGCCTCGGTTTCGAGAAGGCTCAAGAAATAAAAAGCCCCTTCATGATTCAAGAAGGGGCGCGGGGCCATGCACGAACTCGGGACAGCGCGCGATGGGAAACGCGATGCCGAATTTTTGGCAAAGCGCATACGTTTCGATCGCGATCAGGCATTCGTCGGGCTTGGGCTTGAAGTTCTTGCAGTTGTAGCACAAGCATTCCGTGCGGCGGATCTCCTCCACCTTCGGGCTTACCCACACGAGTTTGCCATAGTGCTCTTCCTGCCTTGGTTCGGCAGTCATGCCGCCGTATTTCTTTTCGGTTTCGTTCGCCATCACTCACCTCTCGCAAAAAACTCCTGAAAACAGAATAACATATTTCAAAAAAAGAAAAAGCCCCCGAAATGAATCGGAGGCTCTTGGTTTTGTGAACCTGCCTTAGGCAGGATTCGGGAAGATCCGTTCCCAGTTGATGGGTTCGGGGTTCTCGAAATATTTCCGGATAAACGCCAGATGGAGAGGGATCATCCTCACGGGTCCCGCACCGGGACCTTCCACGGGGATGCAAATGATCATGCCCCCGAGGTTCGCTTTGGAAAAACCCCAATCATCGCCATAGGAATCGCCATGGGTGCCGCAAGCATTGTTGAACACGATCCTGTTCGGACCGTATGCCGCAGCGTAGCGATGCTGGTCTCCAACAATCGTGATGAAATCATGTTTGTTGAAGATGAAGCCGTAATCCCCTCGCTCGGCGAGATTGCTCGTCGCCGTGGCAAGCGGATCGCCGTCCTGGCCGGATTTTCTGGTCGGATCATGCCGCAAGTGCAGACCCCATTCGTAGCCGCCGGGCACAGAGATGCGCCCGTAGCCTGAAGCAACTTTGCCCCAGATGGGAGACTTCACAAGCCTTTCGAGTTGTTCTTCGCTGAACGAAACGTCTTTGCGAAGAAGGCTCTCGACAAGGATCGAAAGCAGGCAGATGAGGGCATAGGCTGACCCCTCGGTCACCGTACCTTCCGTGGTCCGTTCGCCGTGGTTGCCATCGAGCCAATTAACAAGCCCGATGTTCCTGCGGTCGAATTTATTCTCAACGCCGGTGAGGATCTCGGTAATGCCGCGCGTTTTGAGCTTCGCGGCCGAACCGGTCTTCAGGATCTCGAGGAAGAACCGTCTGCGGCTCCTGATCGAGTGATTCCAGAAATCCTCGAGCTGTTGCTGGTAGTAATGCTCACCGCGCAAGCGGATCTGATGACCCTGGCGCTGGAGCATGCTCGCAGCTTTCTCGAGCAATTCCTTCGAAACTTCACCGTCGGCAATGCGCTGCAAAATTGCAGCGGATTCGGCTTCAACAACGTAGCCGGATTCATGCAACGGATGGCGGTTCTGCTCGGTCGGGAAATGCCGGCCTTGCGCGCTGTCGCCATGGCTTGAAAAGCTATGGAACGGCAACGGCTTGCCTTTATCGGTGAATTCGCGCGTGAAGATCGTGGACATCGCAACCTCCATAGTGAGGTTCTGCTGTGTCTTTCGATCGAACACGAACTCCTTCGCTCCATTGCCCGAGTGCTGGTCGCCCTCGACATAATGACAGAGCTCCTTCGGGGTTGCCGAACGGGACTCCGTCTTGGGATACCGCGCTTTGAACATCGAGATCTGCAGCGGGTGTGAATTCCACAATCCGCCCTCCATGCCGAGCATGAAGACGCCCGGTTCAAAGGTGCCGTCGAAAACGAGCTTCTCGATGGCCGATCCTTTGTGCATCTGCTTGTGCATCGCGCCGAGAACGTAATCGCGGTCGACGAGCACCGGCAGCTGCCAGACCTGAACGTTGCCGCTTTCGATGTCGCGCATGCATTCGCGTGCGCTCCAGCGTGCGAGCAGGTTATAGGCGCCGGCGCCGAGAATGGCGTCGGGCAGCGTGCCCGTAAGGTCGCGCGGACCGACGGACTTAATGAGATGGCTCATATCGTCTTCCGCGGGACGATCGTGGGTTGCTTGCTGCAGATCGATGGTTTTGCCGCCGATCTCAAAGGTCATCGAGCCTTGGCCCACGACTTTCGCACCCGGGATCGCCTTTTCATACCAAGACACAAGCAGCGTGCGGATGATCGGCACGAAACGCTTGTGCTCCAGTGGGTCGATATTCGTGTTCGCGGACTTGCGCTTTTCGAGGCGCAGGAGGCGTTGCACGTTTTCGCGCAAACGCTTGATCTCCGCTTTTCCGGCTCTGTCGCTGATAGCATACGTAAGGTCCGCTTCAGCGGCCTTGCGCTCTGCTCGCGCGTCAAGCTCCATGCACGTCTTCAAATAACGAAGGTGTTCATGGGCGGCGGTTTCGATCATCTCTTCTTCGGGATACCCGAAGACGATATAGACCGGAATGCCCTCAGTGATCGGCGAGCCGTTCTTGTGCTCCGTGACTTTGTGATATCCGCCGAAGGCGTTCATCACCTTCTCGCGGCGCGTCACGAAACTGATCTTGTTCGGCGGCGGATTCTTCCGGATCTGGACCGCTTCGGCCCGGTATTCCGGATCGATCACGCCGGGATCGAAGTCGAGCCCGGAGTACAGTGCACGATGAGTCGTGAGCCGCCCCGAACTTTTCTTCATATCCATCCACATGAGGCCGGCGGTGATGATGATCGCGTCCACGCTCGCCTGCTTCGCATAGCGAAACACGTTGCGCAGAACGTTCTCATCAAGCACGCGGTTGTACTCGAGGCCCAAATGCGGACCATTGATGACGAGTACCTTGAAGCCTTCTTGGCTCCTGGCTTCGATCTTGAAGGGCGAGGAAAGCGTGTATTGCTTGAGCTCCACAACGCCTTTCTTTTGCACGAAATCGACTTCGGCGTCGGTCGCAATGCGGCCGATGCCGGCTTCGAAGAGCGTACTCTTCTTTTGCTGCCCGCCGGGGGTGACGCCGCGAACGTTTTTCGCCTTCGCGTCGATCATCGCCTTCGGAAGATGGCCGAGCTGCTTGTAGACGGGATCGAGATCGGTAACGCCGCTGCGCACGTACTTTTTCAAGTAGTCCAGGGCGTTCTTGTCCCAAGCAAGTTTCTCGACCTTATCGGCAAAATTCTGCTTGTTCGCGAGAAACTCGGGGGTCTTTTCATCGTCCGACAATTTTTTTGAAAAGTCGGCGTACAGCTTGTCCACCGCATCCTTGTTTTTCACAAGAACGCCGCCATGGATCGCGTCGTACAAAAGCTTTTCGAATTCTTTTGTTCGATCTTGCGGCTTATCAGGCTTGCTGTCTGACATGGTCGCTCCTATTCATATTCAGTTGTGAACTTCTGCTTACATCGTCGCAGATACCGCGCGATGGCACAATACCAAAGCTGTGTATAACTTCGCTCCGGTTTCCGTTCGTGTCTCCTGGACTTCCTTTAAGTCGACACAAACGGAAACCTCCGCTCTTTGTGGGATGCGGAAAGGCCTAACGGCGCGGAAAATGCGGCTCGCTTTTATAAAAAACTTGCGCGATTTTCAAAAAAATGTTTTCGCATGCCTCAAAATCCTCCTCACAAAAATAAATTCGCCGTTCTTCGCGGCATTAAGTCTTTTGGCTTTCTGCTCCCCCATCAAGACGAGACGCTTTCCTAATTTTCGCTAGGCCTTTCGCCTGCCTGCCGGCAGGCAGGGCTGCGAAAATTAGGAAATGTGTCGAGTCTCCTTCACGCCCTCTATATACCCTGCGGACGTTTGCGGAAGAAATTTCCCTTTTTGACGAAGTTCTTCGAGGTTCTTCGCCCCGATATAGGCCATCGTAGAACTCAGACCCCTCACCAAATCATCCACTATCTCCTTAACCGAGCCAGTTACGGGAACAATATTCGTCACGCCTTCCGGCCGGCGCAGATGCGTGAGGTCTCCCCTCTTGTACCTTTGGAGTTGCGCGGCAAACGATGCCGAACCGACATAATTCTTCACGGGCCGGTTGTCCTCGTCGACAAAGATCGGGCTTGCCGACTCCTTCGCGCGAACGAGAAGGTTCCCAAGCATCACGGCGCGGGCGCCGACGATGAGCGCCTTCGCAAGATCGCCGGGGTTTTTCACTCCGCCGTCGGCGATGACCGTTTTCTTATAGCGTCCCGCGATCACTGCGCATTCGGCGACGGCGGTAAGCTGCGGCACGCCCACGCCCACCGCGCGTGTGCGGCAGACGAACCCGGGGCCCTGCCCCACCTTGACCACGTCGGCGCCGGACTCGAAAAGAAATTTCGCGCCCTCCGCGGTCGAAATATTGCCGACGACAAGCGGCAATTTGGGAAATGCTTTTTTTATTTTTTTGATCGCCTCCTCGGTATTCACCGAATACGCGCGCGCGGTGTCGATCAAGAGCGCGGCGATGCCCTCTTTGTATTGCGCCTCCACTTCGCGGAGGTGTTTCGGGGTGAACGTCCTGCCGACGCCGATCGAACCCGTGCGCAAAAATCTTCCATTCTCGTCGCGCGTCGCGCGCGGATGACGATAATTATAGAAGAGCCCGTTCGCGGTGATAAGACCCGCAAGCTTGCCGTCTTTGCCCACGAGCGGCAATTTTTCGATCTTCTGTTTCCGGAATAAAACGGCTGCGGCGGCAAAGCTCACGCCGCGCTTTGCGGTGATCAATTTCTTCGTCATCAGGTCGCGGACCAATTTTCCGTCCTCTTCGGCATACAACCAATCGCGCGTGGTAAGAATGCCCACGGGTCGTTTCTTCTTATCTATCACAATGACGCTCTGCACGCCGACCCCTCGCATCAGGATCTTTGCTTCCTTAAGCGTCAGGTCCGGGCCGATGGTAAGCGGCTCGTCGATGAGTGCGGAATCCGCTCGGCCGATGCGGTGGATGAGCTCTGCGCGTTCTTCGATCGGCAGCGTTTGCGGCGGGAACGCGAGGCCTCCTTCGCGCTCGAGCGCGACCGCGAGATTGAGCCCTGTCACCGATTCCATATTGGCGCTTACGATAGGAATGCCAAGCCGGATGGACGGCACAAGGTACGCGCTGAAATCGTTGACCTCTGACCGCGACCGGATGTCGGAATAATGTTCGGGAAGGGTCGCGTCGCTCCAGGCGATAGCCCGGTCGAGCGGAAGCCCTTTGGCCTCGAAAAATTCTTTGATGGCTGATTTTTCTTCGGAGTTGAGCACGAGAGTCATTATAACAGATTGTTCGCCTTCAAGCCTTATCATATAATGACCAGTAGGGTGCAAGGAGCGGAGGTGCAGTGATGCTTAAGAAAGACGACAAAAAAATAAGCATCTTTGTCATCTGCAAAAAAGATGCGGATAAAAAAGCAGTTGAGAAATTTATAAACGAACAAACCACGCTCCAAGCGGAATATAATCCGCCGGACAGGCCCGAGATCATCGTAAATGTTCTCTTTGGTCTGGAGGATCATTGGGTGGAAAAACTGCCCCAAATGCACGAAGGCATCGAGAGCGCGCATGTTTCAAAAAAAGGTTGACGCCCGCGTCCGCCGGGAACCACGAAGAGTCCGATCACGGGACTCTTTTTTTAATTGACCAAATAGGATTTATCCATCATCATCTGAAATAGAAACCCGATATGCGGGAGGATATATGCAGAAAGAAAACCGCGGGATGGATCTGGTCAAGGAAGTGATCCTTCGGATCAATCCTGCGCTTGCGGAAATGCAGCTCGCCCTCCTTGCCGCCAAAGCGGGAAGCCGCAGCGGCGCGCAACGGGAGGTCATGCAACGAGGTCTAAAACTTCTTATCATGCTCAAAGCCATGAACCTGCTCGAAATACCAAGACTCCCCGGCATTGAACTGTTTGAAGCCTTGCAGCGAAAAATGAGAGCACCGGAATTCGATGTTACCCGTATCGTTATGCAAAAATGCATCGCAAGCGAGCCGGGGATCGAACCGTCCGAAGCGGAATTTTCTCTGGCGCAAAACTTTCTCGCGGAACTCCAATCCGTTTATATCGAAACGCTCCTCGGGCCGGCTGATGCATAGCCGGCCTTTTTGTTTATTACGGCTGGACTATGTGCAATAATAGAGAAACAACCGATGAATACAAAACCTTTCCGCCCGCCCCTGCTCCACGACCACCTCGACGGGTCAAACACCCTTTTGCCTGTGCTCCCCGAGCTTTTTAAATTGAGCAATAAGAGGTTCCCCTTCGGAGACTTCCGCTCCGTGAGCGACTATGCTTCGAAAGTAAAAGAGGTCTTCAAAGATCCGCAGGTGGATATCGTTCAAAAGTTTCGGAACACGACCGGCGTCATGCAATCGAAGGAATCGCTTGCGCTCGCCGCCTATTCCTATACCTGCGAACGGGCGAAACAGGGATTCGCCTATTGCGAAGCGACCATCGCGCCGCAATATCATAGAGAGAACGGCCTTACCGTCGCCGAAGTGATCGAGGCGCTCGTCGAAGGTATCAAGGCAGGCGAAAAAGAATTTCCGGGCATCGAAGCGAACCTTATTTTTACGATCGGACGTGAAATTGCCCCTGAAGAAGGCGTACGCCTCGTGGATGAGGCTGCGAAGTGCGACCGCGACTACGTGGTGGGCGTGGGCCTCGCCTGCGACGAAGCCGCACACCCGCCGCAAAAGCATATTCCCGCCTTCCGCCGCGCGAAGGAACTCGGGTTCCACCGGACGGTGCACGCCGGCGAGTGGGTGAACCTGCCGCCCAACGCCCCGAACCCCGAAAACGACCGGCCGCAGCTTCTGGAGAACATGCGCACCGCGATCGTCGACCTTCATGCCGAGCGCATCGGCCACGCCATTCCCCTCGCCTACGACAAAAAGGTTCTGGGGCTCGTGACCGACAACGGCATCGGCATCGAGGGCTGCCCGGGATCGAACCTGAGCTCGGGGCTCATCCCAAACATGAGTTATCTCAAAATCCGCGATCTCATCACGACCCATCTCTATACGATGAACCCGGACGACGATCTTTTTATGCCCGACCTCAATGAAACGTTCGCACTCTGCGATGCCGAATACCATTTCACCGAAAACGAAAAACAGCTGATGGAATCAGCCGCCTGGGCAATGCGGTTCGGGAAGCGGAAAAAATCACCGGCTTCCACATCTCATAAATAAAATCCCCGCCGTATCGGATATAACTTCCTCCATAGAAGCGAGCCGCATTTTCTGCGCCATTAGGCCTTTTGGCCCTGCCTGCCGGTTTACCCGCCTCGGGCGGGCAGGCAGGTATGGCGGCGGAAAACTTTGCGACAAATGATTTCTTTTCTGCCGCAGAGACGAGGTATCTTTTTCTGTCCGTTCGGCCTTTTGGCGGCGGACAGAAAAAGCATACCGAGCGTCACTTTAGTTGCACCTGCGCTCCGTCCCACCTGAGCTGCGGAGAAAAAATAATCACACGCGCGGCTTTCTTTGTGGACACGAGCCAGTCGTCGATATTTTGCCCTTTGAGATACAATCTTCCCTGAAGCACTTCCTTCGTCGCCTGCGGTATCAATATTTCGTCCCAAAAACTTTTTTTATCCAGGCCGTAGAGCGTGAGCCCCGCCTTCGCGAGATCGGTGTCGTCGGAATATTTTCCCAATTTATTCTGGATGAGTGTATCAAGGTCTCCGCCCACTTCGCGCTCCGCGCCGTCTTTGATCAAAGCGTTCTCGACAAGCTGGTCCATCGCGCCCGCCTCCATTTCTTTGGGATCGGCGGCCTTATCCTGTTCTTTCGAAAGTGGGTCGTAGGCTTTTAAAAGGTTTTCATAATAGAGGGATGCGGCGCGGTACTCCATCGCGAATGTCCGTTCGCTTACGAAGTTGTTTCCCACGAGCGCCACCGGGTAGTATCCCTGCGTGACGATGAATGTCGCCATGAGGCCGACCACCATCATGCCCGCAAACATTATGTAAAATTTATACTGTGCCATGGATTATTAACTTAAAACTTAAGACCTAGGACTAAAGACATAATTAATATTACGGGGTCGAGGAAGCCGACAATGGGGCACCCGGCACGAGGATGATCACCTTTTCGTCAGGCGACTTATAATTAAACCTCGCGCGCAATTCTTTTTCAAGGTTGTTCGGATTCGAATAATAATTGAGCTCTTCCTGCGACTTGGCCTGATCCGCTTTCGCCTGGTTCAGCTTCCCCTGCAACTCAAGAAAACTCTGGTTCGCTTGGCCGCCTTCTTTAATGAATGTGTATATCTGCACTCCCACGACGACAAGCAAGATTGAGAGGGCGATAACCGCAACGAGTTTCATCCCATTAGAAGCAGGTCGCGATCGATGCGAATCCGCAGAATTATTTTATAAGGACGATTGTGCATAGATAATATCATATTAAGTGATAACGCGATCGCGGCTTCTAACGGGATTCATTTGACTTCAGAATACCGCATGCTTGGCGCTTCTTCAAGGATGAGATGATACAAGCGGAAAAGAAAAAGGCCGCTAAAGATCGCGGCCTTTGTTCAGAGCAATTTACGATACGTCGTCTGCCTCGCGCTCATAAAAAGCAGGAAGATGAGCGAAACGCAGATCAGCCAATCCAACGCAGAACCCTGCCGGATATGCGCCATTGAGATAAGACATGCGTAGATTCCTTTTCCATCGAGACCAACGATCGGGATGAGATTGAAATATCCCACAGCCCGGGCAAAATCCGTATATTTCCACGCCCATTCTTCCCTTAGCCCCTCGTCGCCAAGCGGCCTCATGAGAGACCAAAAGTAAAATACCGTACCGCTCACGATGGGGATCCGCCAAAAGAAATTGTTCGGATTGATGTATGTTTCCGATCCGGTCAGAGGGAATCTCGCGCGCTGGCTGTCCAGCCGCCGATAGCGCTTCGAAAAAATAAGCAGTACGAGGATCGGCGAAAGCCAATTGACCGTGACCCCCGCTCCAAAAAGCACGACGCCCTGCCAATCGGGCGCGAGCTTCGCGCGCGCAATCGCTTTTTCCCCGAACTGGACGTATCCGCCAAGCGGAATGGCGCTCAGACGCCCTTCAAGCCCCG
Source organism: Minisyncoccia bacterium (assembly GCA_041487555.1). Lineage (GTDB taxonomy): Bacteria > Patescibacteriota > Minisyncoccia > UBA6257 > 2-01-FULL-56-20 > DATLTV01. The sequence goes on from JBGPNL010000013.1 coordinate 10,277, forward strand.
GCCGTATCTCAAACGAATAAATCTTCGGCCCGAAACCGAGAGAAATGGTGTCGGCGGGAAATCCGAAATATTCGGCAGCCGCGAAATGACCCAATTCGTGTGTCATCGCGACGATATTGACGAGAAACACCGCCATCAAAATGCGCCCGAGCAGTTTCACGTGCGGACCTCTTTCTCAAGATGCTCGAACAACTGGTGCCAGTATATATTTTCAGAACCCGTTCGTCAAGACCGCTTCGCGATGTTATTTCTTCAAAATCTCTCTGAACACTTCGGGGGATAAATTAACCCTTGCCGTCGATTGCAAACGCTCTTTACCCCGCGCCTGTTTTTTCCAAAGCTTCATCTTGCGCGTGCGGTCGCCGCCGTTCTTGCCGAAATCGCCGAGCGCTTTTTTCATGGCGGGGATCGTCTCGCGCGCGAGAATACGGCCCAAGGCTTTTGCCTGCAAGGCCTGCGAAAATTGCTCCTGCGGCAAAAGTTCTTTTAATCGTTCAACCGTAGCGCGGCCTTCACGTTCGAGATCCTTCTTTGGAACGATGCGCGTTAAGGCGGGGATCACCTCCTCTACAATTAATATCTCGAGTTTCTCCACCTCCGCTTCGCGCTCGCCCGTAAGCTCATAGGTGAACGAGGCATACCCCTGTGAAACCGATTTCAACCGATCATCAAAATCACGAATGAGTTCCCGCAGCGGCATCTTCGAGTGGATAAGAAGATTATCGGCGAGGTTTTCCACCTCGACGATCTCGATATCAAACACCGTCTGCAAATTCATCACGGCGCTCAGGTATTGCTGCGGCACAAGCACTTCGAGGTCGACGATCGGCTCCCACACTTTTTCCGGCTTCTCGGGAAAATCCTGCGGCTGCTTTATGATCTGCGTGACGCCCTTATCCTGCACGCGGTAGGCGATCGACGGAAAGCTCGTCAAGAATTCAAGATTGTATTCACTCTCGAGGCGACTCGAGGTGATCTCGAAATGCAACTGGCCCAAGAACCCAACTTTCAATCCCCTGCCCAAAGCTTCATTCGCATCCGGCTCGAAGCTTAATGCGGCATCATTCAAGTGCAGACGCTCGAAGGCGCGTTTAAGGTCGTCGAACTTCGTGGCGCCATCGGGATAAAAAGAAATGAATACGACCGGGCCCGGCTCGCGGTAGCCCGAAAGCGGCTCGGCTGGTTTTTCGTCAAGCGCCGCACGGAGCACGGTGTCGCCGATCTTTACGAGCGCCGGCTCCTTCAGCCCCGTCGCGATATAGCCGATCTCGCCGTTTGCGATCTTCGGCGAAACTTTGAGATCGGGCATAAAATACCCGACCTCCTTCGGCTTGAACTTCGCCGCCGATGCCGCGAACTTCAAATCTTCAATTTTGAATTCGCCGTTAAAAACGCGGACGAAGGCGATGATGCCCTTGTGGTCGTCATAGAGCGAGTCAAAAATAAGTGCCCGGGCGCCGGTATTCTCTTTTTCCATTTTTGGCGGCGGCACGTTTTTTACAACCGCTTCCAAAAGTTCCGCGACGCCCGCGCCCGTCTTCGCCGAGATGCGGAACACACTCTCCTTGGGAACGCCGAGCATTTGCGCCGTGGATTCCACTACGCGCTCAATCTGCGGCAAAGCAAGATCGATCTTATTTACGGCAGGGATGATCTTAAGTCCCACCTTTTGAGCGGCGCGCAGCGTCGAAAGCGTCTGCGCCTGGATCCCCTTCGTGCCGTCGATCAAAAGCACCGCGCCCTCGACGGCCGCGAGCGCGCGCGAGACCTCGTAGGCAAAATCAGAATGTCCGGGCGTGTCGATCAAATTTAAAATATACGGCTTATCGTTTACGGAATATTGCATGCGCACGGGAGTCATCTTAATAGTGATGCCGCGCTCGCGCTCCAAAGGAAGCCTGTCCAAATATTGCGCCTGCATCGAACGCATCGGCACCGTGCCGGTAATTTCAAGAAGCCGGTCGGCGAGCGTCGATTTCCCAGAGTCTATGTGTGCGATGATAACGAAATTTCGGATATGCTCCATCCCGTTAGAGATAGGAAGCGTTTTCGCTTCCGTTTATACATAACAAGACCTTTAATTCTCTTATAGATGCTTTCATGAAGATTGTGGTGACTTTTATAGATGGGATATCTCTAACGGGATCCATTGGCATATTTTACAATAAAAACCGTAAAAAAAGAAGTCCTTATGATAAGGACTTCTCGCGCAATTGTGATTGCCGCTTCGCTTCCACGCCGATCTCTTTTTCGATGGCGAAGAATCGCTCGGGCCAGAATTTCGCGACCAGCATGAGCGAGATGCCCGAAATTGTCAGGGCGAAAAAGAGGATTTCGAGTAAGATCCGGAGGAAGGTAAGCACTCCGAGCGTAAACTTCTCGAGGAAAAATGACCAACTCGCAAGCTGGCTGAGATATTCGATGTCGAACTTCTCCATACTGGGAATCGAGCTCAGAAGAAATATTCCCCCTACCGCCACGCATATCCCCAGAACAAATATCAATAGACGCCCGCTTCGCATCACGTGCCTCCACGAATCCACCCCAAAAATAACTGCAAAAAGCATATCAAGAAAATGTTTCCTGGTCAATAAAAAATCCCTCCGCGCATGGGCAGAGGGATGGGACCAAAAAAGGAAATTACTTGGCGACTTGGCGGCCTGCTTCAACGGGCTCATCGTTCGAAGAACTCCGAAGGCGCGGTGCGTGTAACGGGTCGGCGCCGGTTTCAGGATAGTTCTTGCGCGTACCATTACTGTATCCCTTCACCTTACCCTTGATCGTGAATCGGGGTAG
>JBGPNL010000014.1:0-12892 GCA_041487555.1 Minisyncoccia bacterium
GAACACGTCGAGCGGATCGAATTGCTTCCAGGCATGCAGCACCGGTACGAATGATTGAATCGAACAGTTTGGCTTCACGACGATGCATCCGGTCTTCCAGCCGCGATTCCCCCGCTGCACGGGAATCATGTCCAAATGCCCGAAGTTCACTTCCGGTATCATCATCGGCACGTCTTCCACGGAGCGGTGCGGCGATGCGGCCGAAACCACGCGGCAACCGACGGCGGCGTGCTGTTCGTCGATCCTTTTCACGAGTTCCTTATCCGAATCATCGATCGCGGAAAAAATCGCGGGCGCCTGCCGCGCCGCGATGCCGATATCGCCTTCCGCGGAATACACGGGGAGATTCGCCACCGCACGGGGCACGGGCTCTTTCTGCATCCATCGTCCGGCGACTGCTTCGGCATAACTTTTCCCTGCTGATTTTTCCGATGCCGCGAGATATACCACTTCAAACCAAGGATGCTTCCGGAGCAGCAGGATGAGGCGCTGCCCCACCATGCCCGTCGCGCCCAAAATGCCGACCGGGATCTTCTTTTTACTCAAGATATTCCTCCTCTTTTTCAACTCAAGAATTCGTCTCATGGGTAGAAACGAGTTCTAACTGGCATCAGACTAGCACGGCTTAAAACGATTTTCAATCACCATCTCAAACGCGAGCGCTATGCTATAGCATAGCGCTCGGTCCTGTGCTTATACTGCCTTTATCATGAGAAGGTTCCGCGGGGGGCCAAAAGAAAAACCGGATGGTATATATCCGGTTTCAGTTTACGAATCAAAAAACAGTTTATGGAGAATGCGGACCGCCGATTCCTTGTCCGCCGCCGAAACGGTAAGGAGAATAGTCCGTTCCGCATCTTCTTGCAGAACCTTCTTGATATTCACGCCTGCCGCGCCGAGCGCATGACAGATTTTTCCGAGCGTATCCGGCACGCCGCGCATGCCATCGCCCATCACGGCGACAATCGCCCGATCGGGAAACGCCGGATCGCTTGCGGCCGCGATGCATTTCACGGGAACGCTCTTATCGACACATGCGTCGATGAGCGTGCCGAAATCATGCGGCGCGAATGTGTTTCTCACGAGGAAGGGAATGCCGCGCTCGACAAGCGGCGCAACCGCCTCCGGATGCAGAAGTTTCACGCCCAAGCGGGCCATTTCTTCCATTTCCGCGTAATCGATGCGGGCAAGCGGCTTTGCCTGCGGCACGATGTGCGGATCGGCATTCATCACGCCAGAGACATCCTTCCAGAACTCTACGACGACCGCCTGGAGCGCGGCGCCGAAGAGCGCTGCGGTATAATCCGATCCGCCGCGGCCGAGTGTTGTCGTCCGTCCGGCGAAGGTGGAACCGATAAAGCCGGTAACCACCTGGATCGTGCCCTGCCGTTCTTGCACGAACTTTTTTATTACGCCATAGGAGACATCCGTATCGACGGCGGCCTTTCCGAAATGATGGTCGGTGCTCACCACTCGCCGAGCATCGAGATATTCCGCAGTAAGCCATCGCGCCTTCATTGTTTCACTTACAATGATCGCAGAAAGTCGCTCGCCATAGCTCAACACGTGGTCCAAGGCCGGCTTCGAAATATCCTTCGTAAGATATGCCGCGCGGAAAATGCATTCGAGTTCGAGAATGAGCTCGAGCACTTTGCCGAGCACGTCTTCGCTCTGTTCGTTCGGAATGAGCTGCCAAACGGGACGCGTGTGCCGCAACCTCACAAGCTCATGGAAGGCATCGCGATAGCCCACATCCCCGAGCGAAGCCATCGAAGCAACTCGCGCAAGCCCATCGGTCACGCCTTCGAAAGCGGAAACAACGACGACCACTTCCTCTTTCTCCCACGCGGCACGCACGATCTCGATCACCCTAAGGATCGCCTCCGGCGTTCCCACCGAAGAACCGCCGAATTTCATGACCTTCATGCATTCCTCCTTTCAATTCTTTGGAGCTTCAATCAGCTATCCATAGTGTACGCAAATAAATAGATTTGTCTATTAAAATCGATCTAAAAATTGACGGCGAAGATCTCCGATGCTACCCTATCCCCAGAATCGCGCAGTACCGCACTGTGGAGTGCCTCTTGAAAATTGCGAGAAGGAAGTTCGCCGATTGGGACGAACAAACAAAACGAAGATTAAACTATGCCACGCTGCCCGGCGGTTATCTGAAATATTTCACGCTGGCATTTCCCGGGTCTCCTACGATCGTGGCGTTTTCGGAAAAGCAGGTCGTGGGATGGGCATTCGCTTTCCGCGAAAAGGTCGGTGCTACCAATCTGTTCTTGTTTGTGAATAAACGCTACCGAACGCACGGCATAGCGACCGCATTGATCAACGCAGCACTGGAAAACCTTCCGACCATTGCACTCGCACACTGGAACGAAGAAACGGAGCGGTTTTTCAACAAGCTCCACGAAGAATATCCCGCGGGGATAATCGTCTACGACTGGTGGAAAAATCTGGAGAAATATACAAAGATCCTCGAAGCCGCACTGCTTCATTAGCCGCATGGGTTCACCTATGCGGCTTTTTGTTTGGGAAAAGCATGCGATTATGCTATACTTCTGGCAATCGGATGAGCAAACTCCCGCTTGAGATGCCGCTCGACGCGTTTCCCGGCATCGCGCAAAAATTTTCGAAGTATTTGAAAAAACTTGGCATCGCCTCCGTGCGCGACCTGCTCTGGCACTTTCCCGCGCGCTATGAAGACTTCTCGCAGGTCCGCCGCATCCTCGATCTCGAGCCCGGCGAACAAGCGACAATCCAGGGCACGGTAGAAGAAATAAACTTGCGGCGCACATGGCGGAAGAACTTCACGATCGTCGAGGCGATCATCGCGGACGATTCCGGAAACATCCGCGCGGTCTGGTTCAACCAGCCGTATATCGCACACACCTTGCGCGTCGGCCGCACAGCAAACTTCGCCGGTAAAGTCTCGGTCTCCCACGAAGGCGAACTTTATTTAAGTCATCCCGCGCACGAGATCGTAAACGCTCAGGCTACGGAACAAAACGAAACGAGGCACACGGCGCGGCTCGTTCCTATTTACCCCGAAACGCGGGGACTCACTTCAAAGGGGCTGCGCTTCCTTATCCAACCGATATTAAAAAATGTTGAGGAGCTTACGGAATGGATACCGCAGGAAGTATTGGAAGAGAATGACCTTCCGGAATTAAACCGGGCCATCGAAATCATCCACTTTCCCTCGAAGATAGAGGATGCGCTCACGGCACGGAAACGATTCGCGTTTGAAGACCTTTTCCTCCTGCAGCTCGTGAACGCCGAGAACAAATCGGCGCTCGCGAAAGAAAAGGCATACGCCATCAAAACCGATATCGAGAAACTGAAGACCTTCATCTCACGGCTCCCCTTCGAGCTTACTCCCTCGCAGAAAAAATCGCTTTGGGAAATGATCAAAGACCTTGAAGGCCCGGACCCGATGAACCGGCTCTTCCAAGGTGATGTGGGTTCAGGGAAAACGGTAGTTGCAGCGCTTGCGGCACTGATCGCGGCCGATGCAGGCCACCAATCGGCATTCATGGCGCCCACCGAGATCCTCGCCCGGCAGCATTATCATACGCTTAAAAATCTTCTTCTGCGGCTCGATACGCCAACCGAGGCCGCGCTCCTTACCGCAAGCGGCGCGAAGATCATCTATAAAGACGGGCTTGAGGCGGATATTTCAAAACAAAAGCTCCGCGAGGCAATAAAGGCTGGTTCGGTAAAGATAATAATCGGGACGCATGCCCTCATCGCCTCCTCGGGCCCCTCCTCCAATCACGCTACGGCGGGCAAGAAAGAGCCAGGCACCGCGTTCAAGAACCTTGCGCTCGTAATCGTCGACGAACAGCATCGTTTCGGCGTCAAGCAGCGCCAAGCGCTGCTCCGCGACCCGAATCAACGAACTCATCCGAATGATACGAATAAAAACGGCTCCAATTCGCGGCATTCGGATACATTTGTAGATTCGCATCGGGTTCCCCACTTCCTCTCGATGTCAGCGACGCCGATCCCTCGCACGCTCATGCTCACCATCTTCGGCGACCTCGATATCTCGACCATCACGGAACTCCCCGCCGGCCGGAAAGAGATCGTGACCAAAGTCGTGCTCCCCGAAGAACGCAAACAAACCTACCAATTCATCCGCGAAGAAGTGAATCGCGGACGCCAGGCATTCGTCATCTGCCCAAGGATCGAAGGATCCGCGAAGGATGAACCCGCGACCGGAAGCGATTTCAGAAAATTGGAGCTGAAATCGGTAAAGGAAGAATACGAAAAACTTTCGAAAACCATCTTCCCCGACCTTAAAGTAGCGATGCTCCACGGACAGATGAAGCCGAAGGAAAAAGAAAAAACGATGAACGACTTTGCCGAAGGCAAGATCGACATTCTTGTCTCAACCTCCGTCGTCGAAGTAGGCGTCGATATCAAGAACGCGACGATCATGATGATCGAAGGCTCGGACCGCTTCGGACTCGCGCAACTCTACCAATTCCGCGGACGCGTCGGCCGCGGCGAACATCAGTCATATTGCTTTCTCTTGAGCGATTCGAAGGGGGCATCCACGAAAGAACGGCTGCAAGCGATCCTTGAAGCGAAGAATGGATTTGAGCTCGCGGAAAAAGACTTGAAGATCCGGGGCCCGGGAGAATTTTTGGGCGAATCACAAACCGGGCTTCCCGACGTTGCGATGCGCGGACTCCAGGACTTGCAGCTCGTGAAGATGAGCCGCGATGCGGCCGCGAAAGTGTTCGCGAAAGACCCGACACTTAAAAAATCGGTGGTGCTCAAAAAAGAACTTGAGGCATTCAAGCGCCGGACTCATTTTGAATAAGCCCGCCATATCTCATCCCCCGTCATTCCTGCGAAGCCACCCCATGCGAGCCTCGCCCGCCTCGCCTCGGCTCGTCGAGGACGGGCCTTCGGCGAAGGCCGGGATCCACGCTCCCGAGGCATTTAAAGCATGAATCCTCGCCTCCGCGAGGATGATGAAGCCATTCTTTTCTACCTACTACATGCTACTTTTTACTTACTTCCCTACTTTTCGGAGTAACCCAGAACCCTAATTTGTATTTCCCACCCAAAGCAAGTCTTGTCTGCGCTTCAAGCCCGGGAAACGCGCCGAAGACGATGAGCGTGATCGGCATCAGCGCCCACTGGAGCACATAAATCACGTAATGCCGGATGCGGAACCATTTCGGCCGCGGCGGCAATAAAAGAATGCCCAAGATTGCCGAGCTCGCGATGCCAACCATCGAAAGAGAAATGATGTAGCGCGTGATCTTCGGAAGCCCGTACGAAAGCAGCGTGTGATTGAAATGCGCCCCCCCGATCATGACCGGAAGCCACCCCAAGGCGAAAATCATGAGCGAATTCGTGGCCCACGAATGGAATCCTTCGAGCACGTTCAGCGTCCAATACCATTTTTTTCTGAGGGGTATTTTGTTGTCATATAAAAACCCCTCAACGCGATTCGAATCTACGAATGCATCCGAATGCTCCGAATTGGTTTCTTGTGATATTCGTGATATTCGCATGGAATTCGAGGCATTCGTATTGCGGGTGTGGGACCTCCCGCACATCATGTACGGGATATTCTCGGCTCCCCATCCCCAGCGCCGCTGCTGCCGGTAAATATTTTTCATCGTCGCCCAGAACGTGGGTGCCACATTCGCATCCATAAAAACCGGATACAAGAGCGGTTCCACGCGGAAATCGCCGTGATAACAAAGATATGCCTGCCAAAAAATACGCGAATCTTCCGAAACAACGTCCGTTTGCCAATAGCCGGTATCGAGAAGCACCCGGAACGGAATGGATTGCGATGAAAATGAAGTGAGCCGCTCGATCCTCGCCTGCTGCATCATCTGCCAGAAAGTGGCGGAGAACGAAACAACGCGCGCGAGCGCGGGCGCTTTGTAGATATTGTTCGTAAAGAGCGGAATCGGCTGGTAGATCGCCCGCTCGCGGTCAGGAGCGCTTAAGAAAGCGTGCGTGAGCCTGCCGAAATATTCCGGGAGGACCTGCGTATCGACATCGAACACCGAAACAATGATCTTCGCATAATCGATACGGAGTAGATCGATAATACTCTCTTTCGCATGCCGCACGGCCCAAGTTTCGTTCCCGCCTTTTCCAGAAATTTCTCCGGGGAGATTTTCGGGGTGCGTCGTAATGAGAAATTTAAAAAACCTGCCGCCGAACTCGCGCTCGATCCTTTGCGCCACTTCGGCCGCTTCACTCCCCGCCCGCGCCTCGGTCGCAAGCACGATAATCATTTTCTCTTTCGGATAATGTATCCGCGCCAAAGATTCAAAACTTTCTCTCACTACTTCGTATGGCTCGCGGTACATGGGAAGTACGACGAGATGATAGATTTCCTTCCATTCCGCCATCTTTTCATCCGATTGCAATTTTTGGAGCCAGTTCGTCTTCATGTTCGCCTTCATAGTACCGAACGTTGAACGGAGGTGAAGCGACAGATAGATCGTTTTCAGGAGCCAATAAATATCGAATAGAATAATGAACACCGATACTGCCGTGGGGATAAAACGCGACAAAACCACCATCAGCACGAGGGTGAGCCATGCCAAAGCCGCGGGGAGAATTTCAAAGAATCGCTTCATGATAAAAGTAGCCCTCGTGAGAAAAAATTGGAACCGAATAGTGGAACATCTCGAAGACTGGCGGAGATTCGCCATTGATCTCGCCGCATCCGACTCGCCGAAGAAAACGGAGTTCGAAGATGGTTCCGAAGAATTTACTTATGAACCTATTATGCCGGAGGCGGGTTCCCCCGGAGAGCCGCTGATCTTGTATTGAATTGTACTGACCCCACTATCTTTATGCAATTCGCGACGCTTTGGAAAACGGGCGGAGTTGCCGGGGGAGGCAAGTTGTTGGCGCGCGAGAACGGGCGATGTTCTAACGGACCCACTGAGGCAGTGATAAACTCAACCGCCCGTCGGTTCTGGCTGCAAATTCATCCCACCGTCGTCACGAGCCCTAACCGAAAAGAACTTGTTTGAATCTGCTCCGGTCGTAAGCTCGAATTGACGCTGCGTCTCAGGAACCACGAAGATTACCTCGCGGTCATACGGCGTACGCATGCTCAAACCGCTGCTCGGAGGAAGATAGAGCTTCGTATTGGGAGCTTGGAGATCGCCTTTTTCATCCAATAATAACCTGAGCGTGATGTGCGGAAATGCGTTTTCATCATACTGGCTGATACCGTACCAGCCGCCAATGCTGATTTTGACCTTAAGCGTAAGGGCGTAAATGTCATCGCCGGGTTTATAGGTTTCACCTGCGGGCCCAGAAAACCAAACATCGAAGGAACTCGTGGAGCCAGGGGGAAGGGAGGGCACTTTCCGCATCCCTAGAGATAGGTTTGTAATCGCGAAAGTCATATCACCGGATTTAGTTTCGGTCCATGAAATTGGATAAGGAGCGCTGAAGTCGGCCGACGCACCAAAATACGTGGCGGTGGGAGTTGGCTGATTCGAGGTGCTGGTTGTCGAGGTCGGTGCTGAGACGATCATTGGCGAACTCGACGAAGGGGCAACGGGGGTGACTAGCGGGATTGTTGCGACTGGCGGAGAAACTGCGGTTTGAACTGACGACGTTGCTTTTGCAAAATATGCAGCTATCTCCTTTTGCGCGTAAGGATAGATACTTACATAGCCGGCGTAGCCGATTAGAAATGCCGTAATGGTCAGAAAAATTATCGTCGTCAAAAATCCCTTTCGATTCATAGATTAACTATACCATTGAGTTAATACATCGGCACATGGATATTGGACGCTAAAAATCGAGAATGGCTTTATCACCCACTTTAATCCCGGATTTTGCTACTGTTCCAGCATTCACCTCGAACACTTTATTGACCGGTTCCAGGGGGTAATATTTTTGCAAATTCGAGTCCGGTGTTCCAGATACTGGCGCAGGAATGTTTTCCGCAGCGCCGATTACGGTATCGCCTTTGATCCAAATCATATCAAGCGGAAAATGCATGTCCTTCATCCAAAATCCGTAGCGACCGATGGTATTAAAAAGAAAAAGCATGCCCGCATCTGCCGCTAGACTTCTTCGATATGAAAGTCCGAGTATGCGGGCAGAGGGTGTAGACGCGATTTCAGCGTTAAATTTCACGCCGCTAATCGTAACGCTTTGACTCGATCCATTTGATAGAAGTTTTCCCTGCGTTGCGATAAAGAAAAAATAAACGGTAGCCGATAAAAAAATCGCGATCAGCGCGATAAGAAAAAAACGTGATTTTTTGGATTCAAAGGCGGACATTATAAAAATACGTTAATTCGGAACGACCGAGATATATCCGCAGCGTGAGCGTACATTTTGGGTAGCTTTGACCATCGTTTCGTATCCCGGAGGATCGGTGAGATTAACCACTTGGCCGTCCTTGAGTATGACGTAGGGGTCTTGGGCTAATAATTGGGCGTTGCATTGATTGATGAACTTTATCGCCCTCCACCAACCGATCTGGATGGGAGTGTTAACGCTCTTATATACGCTGGCCTGCGCTTTGCCATTTATATAGCTTATACAAATACTATAACCAAGAATAAGCACTGCCAACCCCACGATCAAAAATAAATATAATCTTTTTACTTCCGCGGCTAGGCAGGCGAAAAGATACCATGTTGCGATCCAAAGAATTAGATTGGGAATGTAAAACACTACCAAGCGATCCGAAACCCAGAACCACTGTTTTTGGAACGCAACGATGGCCCCTGCTAGCCAGGATGACGTTGCGAAAAATAGAAAGAATAGCCAGAGTTTTTTCCGGCTCGGGTGCAACATGCGGTCGACCTCAGCTGCCATCTTGTAATCGTTGCCTTGCTGCCTGCGCCTTATCTGCGAAACAACGAAAACCGATAGCCATGCCACGAGAATCGGCAAAAGGGTGATAACGAATGAAAATGGTAAATTATCGAGAGTCCCCCATTCCCAGCTCCAATTTATATTTGTCCATGGATTAACGGGGGGCAATCTTGGCGCGGGAGGGAGGGCAAAAGCCGGGTGAATGCCAAAAAGAAATAAAAATGAGAAAACGACCGTTAATGTCCTACCAAAATGCCATCGGTTCATTACCCTAACTATAACAAATGGGTTATCGGCCTTTTTATGGTTCGAAGTATCTCCCGATAGGGGCCAGACGAAATGCGTGAATGATTAAAAATTACGAGATCAAAAAACACCAGCAATTGCTGGTATTTTTTCTGGGTGGGAGATCTTGCCGGAACCGGCAAATTCGTAGCGCCAACGGGATTCGAACCCGTGTACCAGGCTTGAAAAGCCTGTGTCCTAGGCCAGGCTAGACGATGGCGCCATATGGCCTTGTTGCCTTCATTTCTTTCATATTGTATGAGAAAATCCTGATTATTTCAACTAACAAAAAAGGCCGGCTATAAAAACCGGCCACTCAAGGAAGATCAAACGAGCACGATCTTCCGTATGGGGTAGAAGAAAAAAATTCTTGGGGTTTCCGCGTAATATGCTTCCGCGGCCTTGCCGAAGCGGGCGAGGGTTTCTTTTTCCTGGAAATAACATGCGATGCAAATAGTGAGGTAAATGAGCATCGTCGCGATCCGGAACTGCATTGTCCGTTCCCACACGAACCAATTGGTAATGTCAAGAAACATGAGGCCGGTGTATTGGGGGTGGCGCGTGTATTTAAAGAGGCCGCCCGTCATGAGTTGCCGCTCCGACATCTTTCGATACATCAGGACGTATCCGTGATAGCAAAAGAGCGCGGCGCCGAAGAAAAAGAAGGCGCCGAGGATCCACGCCGTAGAAATCTCCATTGGAGTATGGCTGGCGGTAACTATGAGGCATCTGTATAAAAAACCAACTACCACGAACGACAGACAATTGTCCCATTTCGAACGGTAATATGCTGCATCGTGAGCGACCAAGGGCCACCTCCGCAGAGATCCGATTATCAAACATTGCTGCGGGTATTATATCCTTAAAATAAATCTGCGTCAACGATGCAAATGAAACTCCCCGAGCTTACGCTCGGGGTATTAATGCGCGAATAAAAAACGCACAATTCGCGCGGTTTTTTATTTCGTAGATTTTTTTGGAGCTGTCTCGAATGCGCCGCAGTGCTTTCCATCAGCGCAATTACATTCTTTGAGCGGCTTCTGATATTTCGAACAGTCGGGTGCCTGGCACACTCCAGGTTTCTCCGAAACGCCCTTGCATCCGCCGTCACAAATATAATGTTTCATCGAATATGAATGCGCGACTTAAATTTCTTACCCGCTCTTTTTACAAGACGCGCTGCAAGTTTGAATGTATTTCGGAAAGCGGAATCCCGGAGAAAGAGAGCGATAAACTGTGCCATATGCTTATGTATTCATTATACAACTTACCCAAAATGGCGCGCAAAGGTTCAGTGTATAAATGGTGGAAAAGCCCGATACGTATAGAGAAAATCGAGTGTCGTCGTCAACCATAGAACTCCGCATATTCGCCTACATTAGGATAAAAAAACGGGCCCGTATGTCGGACCCGTCCATGGTTGGATGGAATGACTAGCAATAGAGTTCGGCCAAAATGCGCAGGGAACGGCTCCGCTTCATCCACTTCTCCCATCGCTCACGCGAGAGAAAATAGGTACGTTTTTTGTCGTTGCCGTAATCGACGTGGAAAAAACATGCCACTTCAATCCCCTTGTTCAACATCTTGATTTTCGTTTTCGCACGCACGTGAAGACGTATGGATCTCGGAAGGTTTATTCCGCAGAGAGCCGCAGCTCCGCAGGGACCGTGGGCACCAAGGGCAACTACATTGATGTCTTTGATGGCACGCGCGTCGGTTATCTGGTCGAGAAAAACTTCATACGCTAATTTTCGCTTGTTCACCGGAGAATCGGGAGCGCAAGCGAGCGCGCCGCCATGCCAACTTAAGGAATGGATACGCGGGTCAAGATCGAGACGTTGTCCGGCCTGCATTTTTGCCTGGTACTGGACTATGTCATAGAACCGGTCCCCGTCAGCGCAGTTCACAGAGATGATTCCATTGCGCTGGTCGAGCCGATGTCCTTCCACATTCTGCAGCACTCCTGCCTTTCGCAATTCTTTTATGAACGTGAGATCTTCTCGGGACAATTGCCCTGCCATCAAGCCCCTCTCTCTCTTTGCGAGTATTTGGAACTGGCATAAGTATATACCATCTTTGCGAAAATGTCAAATCAATCAATGCTTCAAATGCTTGAAAAGCTCTATCTGCTTGAGACGTTTCTTCGCTTCTTCCATGGTTTTGTATGTGCCGAACTTCCTGCCAGTGTGTTCCGAAAGTACCACGTACTTCCCCTTTATCTTCTTTATCATAACAATAGTATAGCAAAACGTTTGAAAATTTTTCCGTTCTGTGTTATGAATAAGCCAGTTCAATATAAATCAGGAAGGAACGGCGCATGGACATTCAACTCGGCTTTTCAACTGGCGTGTTCTATAAACAGAAACTGACGCTGCGTGAGCGGATCGCAATCATTCGGAGCATCGGTTGTCACGCCATCGAATTGGGCTGCGTCAAAATGGAAACGTTTGATTCCGGCGAGATTGAAGCACTCAACTCTTTCGACCTCACGGGCTTCAATTACGTGAGCCTCCACGCACCGACCTTCAATTATGGCGGTCCCGGGACAGAAAGAATCCTTGAGAAAGTCGCAAGGCTGCATGCAAACCTCTCGTTCACCGTGGTTATCGTCCATCCGGATACGATTACTAATATCGATGTCTTCAAAAATTGCGGGTTTCCCGTTGCGCTCGAGAATATGGACAACAGGAAAACGTCATGTCAAACCCCCGACGAACTGCTGGCGCTTCTCTCAAAGAACGACGACCTCTCGTTCGTGCTCGACGTAAATCACGTCTATTCGAACGACAAATCGATGAAGCTCGCCGATGAATTTTACGAAAGGCTCGGGGACAGGATCTCGGAGATCCATCTCTCGGGCTACGCGGGATACCACGAACCACTCTATGAAACGCAGCAAACGGAAATCCTCGAGCATGTCCGCACGGTAAATACCCCGATCATCGTCGAAGGCATTCTCACGCCGGAAACGATCGCGAAAGAACAAAAATATATACTCGAAGCACTTTGCGAGCCATAAAACGGCTCGCTTTTTTATTTGACACATATAATATTTTTATGTATGCTTGTAGACAGTATTTTGATCCAAAATAGCATAAAGGAGTTCTCGAAATGAAACGCTTCGCTTCCTGCCTCATCACTATGCTTTTAGTCCTCTGCCCCCTCATGTCTCTCGCAAAGGAAAAACCGGCGCCGCTCAAGGTGTTCGTATCGCTCGAAATATCGGACAAAAATTCCGACAATCCCACGAAACATTTTTATGTGGTATTCACGCCCGGATCGGTCAAGGGTGGAGAAGAAGTCCGATGCACCACGGAAACCTATGGTAATACCTATGTGGTTAACTTTCGCGCCACCGAATGGCCAACGAAGAATCCGAGCCATCCTCACACTTGGGAATGGTCCGTCGGGCAATTGAAAGGCAACGGCTTCGTTGCAATTATATCCGGAGAAATAGCTCGGCCGCTTTCCCTTAACGCTGGCCGCACTAATGCATATATGGGATATTGGAGCTTTTTGGCATATCCCACAACAGATCCGGATTTCCTCGTTCAGAATGCCAGAGAAAAATATAGTACCCCGCTTTCTTGTACGACAGACCGCGTAAATTGAACGCAAAACAAAAACGGCTCCGCATCTGAGCCGCTTTTTATTTCACGAAAATATCTTGATATTTCGCGTTAGTAAGCGTATCTTTGTGGGAGCATTTCAAAAATTGGAGGCGCGATGTATCAAGGCATCCTAAAGCAACCCCCCGAAAAAC
>JBGPNL010000015.1:0-12544 GCA_041487555.1 Minisyncoccia bacterium
CTTCATTATACGTTTCCGTGTAGCTACCGCGGAAATCTTCGACCAAGTCAGGCTTTATGAGTATCACACCATCCAGTTTTGTTTTAATAAATTCCATATCAACTATTTTTCATTATAATAATCGCCCCATTCGATAAGAATGGTGGACTTCCCATCCTCGCGTTCGAACGCTTTTTTGTATGCCGGGAAAATCTGCTCGGGCTCGTCGAGGCGAATGACCTCAACGTGTTGCATTCCCAGATGCTTAAACGCTTCGGTGTAATCGCCGCTGTGCTGCACGCCGGGATGAAGCGGCCGCTCGGAACCGATTGCGGTGCGAATGATCACCCTCGGTCGGGTTTTGCCCCGGGTGATCACCGGCAATTTATCCAAATGATTTACAAGCTGGTTCATCGCAAGCAAAAGAAAATTGAAGCGCGGGTAAATACTTACGGGAATATAACCGGCGAGCGCAAGGCCGATGCACATACCCATCTGTGTTTCTTCAAATACCGGCATCTCTATTTTTTGCTCCGCCGGAACGTGCTCAAGCGTTTTGAAAATACTGTTTCCGGGATACACCACGCTCTGGCCCAAAAATAACGTCTTCGGATTCTTTGCCATATAATCCGTCGCGCGCACCAGTTCGCTTTTATATTTTAATTCTTCCTGTTCCATGGCCTAACCAAATGTTACCCATTTGCCGCTGCCATAATGGGGGTATTTTATTTTCTTGTGCTCATAGCGGATGATGCGCGGAGGATTTTTCCCTTCTCCCCAGGCCTTCTTGGTCGGCGTGTTCGTTGAAATGCCGTTATCTTCGATAACGAACGTGATCGGCAAGTCGTTCTTCGCCGCATAGCTTGTTGCCTCATGGAACACGCCCCCTTCGGCCGCCATGTCGCCCACAAACACCCACACATGCTCTTTTGTCCCGGAACGTTTGAGTCCCATTGCAACGCCAAGCGCGATGGGGGTAGCACCCCCTACGATTCCCGAAGAATAAAATTTTTGGTCGGGCTTGCACGCCGTAATACTATTGCCGCGCATGATCTCTTCGCGAAGCCACTCTTTGCCAATGCCATGAAGCAGTGCATGGTAATGACTGCGGTGCGTTGAAAATACCCAATCCTTCTTATCGATTTTTTTGAAAATCTCGATAAGCGCATCTTCGTTATTATCGGAAAGATGCACGGGGGCTTTAATCTTCCCGGCCGTAAAAACTTCGGCGATTTCGTCTTCAAACTTAATAAGATCCTCTTTTATCGCTCGATCCTCTTTCGTCATACTTTGGTCTTTACGAAATAATCGTACATTTTTTGGATACCTTCCTCGAACTCTATTGTATGCTTCCAGCCGAGCTCATGCAAGCGGCTTACATCAAGAAGTTTTTGCGGCGTGCCGTCGGGCTTCGAGGCGTCCCATGCGATCTCACCCTCAAATCCGGAAATGCGTTTTATCATCTCTGCGAGCTCTTTAATGGTCATATCTACTCCCGTGCCGATGTTCAAAAGATCCGGGACCTTCGCCTGATTCATGATAAATACACAGGCATCGGCGAGATCATCGGACCAGAGAAATTCGCGGCGGGGCGCCCCCGTTCCCCAAAGCATGACCTTCGCGCTTTTCGCGATTTTCGCTTCGTGAAATTTCCTCACAAGAGCCGGAATCACGTGAGAGGTCTTCAGATCAAAATTATCATTCGGGCCATATAAGTTCGTAGGCATTACGGAAATAAAATCGGTTCCGTATTCGCGATTATAGGACTGGCACTCGATAATGCCCGCAATCTTCGCGATGGCATAAGCGCGATTGGTCGATTCGAGTTCCGAAGTCATGAGATATTCTTCTTTGATCGGCTGCGGGCAAGCCCGGGGATATACGCATGCGCTGCCGAGAAAAAGAAGGCGTTTTGTACCGGAAAGGTACGCATTGTGGATGATGTTATTCTGAATCGCGAGGTTCTCGCGGATAAATTCCGCCGGGTAAGTATCGTTCGCTAAAATACCACCGACTTTCGCCGCAGCGTCGAAGACATACTCGGGCTTTTCTTTCTTGAAAAAACTGGTGACCGCATTCGCGTCCAAAAGATCGAGCTCCTGCCTCGTTCGCGTGATCACGTTCGTGTATCCATCTGCTTGCAATTTGCGCACTATCGCAGACCCTACAAGGCCACGATGGCCGGCCACGAAAATTTTGGAATCTTTGTTCATTAATTCATATTCTAAGCTTTTCGCCTGAATTTGCAATAAAACGGACACCCCCGCACGCTCAAAAACCTGCTTTTTTGAGAAAATCCTTCACGTATGGATGCCAGGTGGAACGAACCGCACTGGCCCAAGCGAATGTGTCGCTTTGCGAGTCTAGGCAAACCGGCCCTTTTTTCTTTGCTTCGACGAGAAAGACGAAAGTAATGGTGTGCGAAGGCGAATTAAAATATCCCACATTTTCGAAATGTTCTCCCCCGCCCAGCATTTTTTTGACGGTGCCATGCAAACCGGTTTCCTCTTTTAGTTTGCGAAGCGCCGCTGCCGCTAGTGATTCGCCCCTGAGCACGCGTCCGCCGGGCAGGAACCATTCTCCTTTCGCCGGATGGTTCTTCCGCCGTACGAGGAGAAAAGCGCCGCGATGCTTCACCACTAAATCCACGCAAACAACCGCAATACTCTGTCGAATCTTTTTATATAAACCTTCGGGGATGCGGCGGGTCAATAACCGGTTGGTCTTTTTTGTCGTTTTCCCGTGGAAATATTTCTTAAATAAAATATCCATAATATATTATCGTACGATAGCATCCGATTCCGCGGCGGGTCAATAACCGCCTCTCTTTCAAAGAAATGCGGCTATTTTTGTCCCCACATCTATAAGTATAGGTGCGGGGATTTATTTTCGAAAACCCAGGAGATTCTTCGCAGGGCTCAGAATGATGGAACCTAGGACAACCGGATTTTATCCGCGTAATCGTTCAGTCCGTGTTTTTTGAGATCGTGCTTCAGCATGATCTTTACGATGTCCTCGAATTTCGTCTTCGGCTGCCAGCCGAGTTTTTCTTTCGCTTTTTTTGTATCCGCAAGCAGATGATCCACCTCCGCCGGGCGATAATAGCGCGGATCTATTTCCACATATTTTTTCCAATCGAGGCCGACCAGCCTGAATGCCGTTTCAACAAATTCTTTTACGGTATGCGCCTCGCCCGTGCCGATCACGTAATCGTGCGGCTCGGGCTGCTGGAGCATAAGATGCATCGCTTCACAATATTCCGGCGCATACCCCCAATCGCGTTTCGCGTCCAAATTTCCCAAATACAATTTCTTATCGAGGCCGGCTACGATGCGCGCAACGCCGCGCGTGATCTTTTTCGTCACGAACGTTTCACCGCGCCGCTCGGACTCATGGTTGAAAAGAATGCCGTTTACCGCGAACATGCCATACGCTTCCCGGTAATTCCTGGTAGTGTCAAACGAAAATACTTTCGCGATGCCGTAGGGGCTCCGCGGATGGAAACGCGTCTCTTCGTTCTGCGGCGGAGGTGCTGCGCCAAACATTTCGGAAGAACTCGCCTGATAGAATTTTACCTTCTTGCCCGAATGCGCTTGGTAGTCCTTTATGGCTTCGAGTACACGCAGCGTTCCCAACCCCGTGGTATTCGCCGTATATTCGGGAATGTCGAACGAAACACGCACGTGTGACTGCGCGCCTAAATTGTAGACCTCATCGGGCTGTATATCGTAGATAAGTTTCCGAACCACGTTCGCATCCGCGAGATCGCCGTAGTGAAGATGGAACTTCGCATTCGCGACATGAGGATCTTTATAAATATCCTCGAGCCGCCCGGTATTAAAAGTCGACGCCCGACGAATCACGCCATGCACGTCATACCCCTTCTTCAAAAGCAACTCAGCCAGGAAACTTCCGTCCTGGCCCGTCACGCCTGTAATAAGGGCTTTGGAACCCATATTAAAAGTATCTTCGGCCGCGATACGAGCCAATTTCGTCTGTCGCAAGGAGCGAGGACAAAGGCGTACCCACAGCGGTACGTCGAGGACGAGTCGACGCAGCGATCAGACGAAATTGGCCGTATCCCTTTGGGGTTTTCGCTCTGTTTCCGCTCCGCATCGTTGCGGCTTCCTCGGTGTACCCCGAGGGGTACACCTTCCTTGCCGCGCCTTGCGGAGCGAAGAACATAGCTGAAAACGCGGCTTGAAGCATACTTTTGATATGGGTTCTGGGCATATTCGTGATTCGATTATACCAGCTAAATTTGGATTAGTCAACTGGCACCGACGCGAAACAATGCTACTTTTTCACCTTCGTCTTCGCAGCGGTAGAACTTGCAACGTAATTCAGGAATTGCTCAAGCCCTTGCTGCGTCCGCGCATCATCCGGCCACTGGCTAAGTATCTGCGCGGCGATCTGTTTTGAGGCATCGACGTTCCCTTCGGTGCGGTAGACATCGAACATGCCATACAAAAACTGCGGGCGCTGCGGGCCGAGCTCAAGGCCCTTCCGGAAATACTTGTCGGCTGCCCGCAAAAAATCTATCTGATGGGTCTTTACGAACGCGATTTCGTTGATCGTCCCGAGCACATACAAATTTTGCTCGAAGCTCATGCCGCGCCCATAATCGATGATCGGTTGATAATATTTTTCAAGAAAATTTATTATCTCTCCGATCGTTTTCGGGTCATTATTCTGCTGCACTAAATTCATCGCGATATTCGCCGAATTCCTCACAAGTTCCTCCTGCCCGATGGGCGACGGAATAGCGAGCGGAACGGAAAGCATGTCCTCGAATTCTTTGAGCGAGTGCGCCGAACTCAAACCCTGTAACGTCTTGATGAACGTCTGCGATTTATTCAACGGCAGGTAATTCCCGTAATATGCGATGGAGAGAATAAATATTGCAGCGAGCACTCCGATAATCCTTTTTAAAGTTGGGCTCATGATAGCGGAAGAAATTAATTGGCGGCGTGATGGGAGGACGTCGAAAGTTTATGTTCGTCGGATGCGCTCGCGGTTCCATGGTGATAGAAAACGAAATAGCTGAACGCGAGGAAGGCGAAAACATTTATATGTATCGGGAGCACGTCAAAAATAGCGATGCCTTGAACGAGGTAGGCAACTGGCATGACGAAAATCAAGGCTTTTTCAAGTTGTGAAAAATCGTGTCTTCGGTACGCCCGCTTGAAAAATTCCCAATAGAAAGCGGCAAATATCCCGAGATAACTTAAAAAGCCCAAAATCCCCGTTTCGGCCAAATAATCGAAATAGATGCTGTGCGCACGATCGAACCACGTTTCCGTATTCTGCCCAGGAACGAAATGGCCAGGATTGAAATATTTGTCAAACACTGCGCTGAAATTTTCCGGACCCCAGCCCAAGAGCGGACGGGCTTCAAAACCCTGCCATGCCGAACCCCACGTCCAAAGCCTTGTCTTCGCCGAATCCGCCGTTAGTGAAAGATCGAACAGGCGGCCGCCGGGAAGATTTTTTACGAAATCAGTATCGCGATAATGCACCATAACCACGAATGCTACGGCAAGAATGGCAAATACCGGAATAAGCCATCGCCGCAATTTTGGTTTTAGAAAAATGAAATAGAGGAAGAAAACAGCCACGGCCGCTGCAAGCCCGGCGAAAGCGCCGCGAGTCTGGCTGAAGAAAAAGAAGGCCAGAAAGGATATGGTGACGCCACCGTACAATATCCGCTTAACCCACTTGTTATTCAATTTGCTCGTCGCCCAAAGAGAAAAAGCATAAAACATCGAGAACAAAAGATACGGCGCAACATACGCAGGATTTCCGAGCGATCCCTGAAACCGCGCATCGACAAGCCTCGTGAACCATCCTCCCGGCGGCGGCCCGCCCGAATATGGGCTGATAAAGTTATCCGCCCAGCCAAGCTGCGCAAAGACGCCATAAAGGATCATCAAGCTCGCCGCAATAAGCCCCGCCTTGAAGAATAACCGCCAATCCTCTTTCTTCTCAAAGAGCGTCGCGAGCAGCGCAAAGAAGACGTAATAGTGGATCATCTCGAAGCCGCCCTCTCCCCGTTCGAAGTTTGACCAAAACGCCGCATGCGGATCATACGCGAATGCCGAAGCTAAAAGGAAGGCAACGACGAAAATGGAAACAGCGATAAATATCGGCTTTTTGGAAACTTCTTTCAAGCGATGTATTACCTCGTGGTCGCGCGCCTCGAACGCCCACCAAAGGATGAAGCACGCAAGCGCAAGCTCAACCGCGAAGCGGAAGAAATAATCCTTGCCGCCGATGAACGGGAAGAACGCGCTCGTGAGGACGACAACACAACTAAGGAGCGCGACGTTCAGAAGAATTTTTGAGGCTTTGAGTAACATAAAAACGAGTTTCTTTATTGTAGCACACTATCTCGCGTATTCCACAGCGCGTATCTCGCGGATAACGTTTACCTTGATCTCGCCGGGGTATTTGAGCTCGGATTGTACCTTGTTCGCAATCTCGCGGGCCAATTCAAGGGCGCGGAAATCATCTATCTTCTCCGGCACCACAAAGACGCGGAGTTCACGTCCGGCTGAGATCGCATAGGCTTGTTTTACCCCGGGGAACTCCATGGCGATCTTTTCGAGATCGGCCAGACGCTTGATGTAATTCTCCATAGTTCCGCGCCGCGCGCCGGGACGGGCCGCGGAAAGGACGTCAGCCGCCGTCACGATGTAAGCCTCGGACGAAGCATAGGGGTAATCTTCGTGATGCGATTGCATCGCCTCAATCACCTTTTCGTTCACGCCGTATTTCTTGAGCAATTTCCTCCCCAGTTCGACGTGCGTCCCCTCCACCTCCTGGTCGATCGCCTTGCCGATATCGTGAAGCAATGCTCCCCGTTTCGCCACCTCGACATTCAATCCCAATTCTCCCGCCATCATGCCGGCAATGTAGGTCATCTCAAGCGAGTGCATGAGTACGTTCTGGCCAAAGCTCGTGCGAAAATGAAGCCGCCCCAAAAGCTGCAACAGTTCTTTCGGCAGATCGAAAATGCCGACATCCTGCGCGGTCTGCTCGCCGATCTCCAATGTGCGCTTCTCGAGCTCCTTCTTCGCCTCCTCAACTTTCTCTTCTATCTTCGCAGGCTGGATGCGGCCATCTTTGATCAATTTTTCGAGCGCGAGCCGCGCAATTTCCCGACGGAACGGATCGAATGAAGAAATGATAATCGTGTCCGGCGTTTCGTCGATGATGAACTCAACGCCCGTCGCCCGTTCAAGCGCGCGCACGTTCCTCCCTTCGCGGCCGATAATCTTTCCCTTCAAGTCTTCATCTGAAAGGTGGAAAACGGTCGTCGTAAGCTCGGCCACCTGCGAGCGCGCATAGCGCTGGAGAGCTACCGTGATGATGCCCGCGGCTTTTTTCTCCACCTCGTCATGATTTTCCCGGTCGATCTTTTCCGTGAGGCGCGCGAAATCCTGGCTCCGCCCTTCCTTGATCTGGCGAATGAGTTCCTCTTTCGCCTCTTCTGCATTCAAATGACTTATTTTTTCGAGCCGCGCCTGAACCCCATCCTCAATGGACTTCAATTCGGCTTCTCGTGTCTTTAGGGATTCTTCTTTTGATCTGAACGACTTTTCGTCGGCGGCGAAAGCGGTTGCCCGTTTTTCAAACGCCTCTTCCCGCCCTAAAAACCGGGACTCCAGGACATCAATCTCTTTTTTGCGGGTCCGCTCGGCGGTTTGCGCTTCTGCCAAAAATGCGGCTGCTTTTTCTTTCGCCTCCAAAATTATTTCCTTCGCTTTCGTCTCGGCATCCTCGGTAGCACGTTTCGCTTTCTCTTCGACCGAACCTAATTGTTTGATCGCTAACGACCTACGCGCGAGATATCCTCCCGCAAAGCTGAGTAAAACAGCCGCTGCCGCAAGAAACAGCGTAAGATTTTCTCCCATTATAATGAATCCCTAAATTCTTCATGGTTTTTTATAAGCGCGATTCGAATCTACGAATACATCCGAATATTACGAATATATACTATCTATTCGGGGTATTTGAATGTAATTTGTGACATTCGTGTCGCAATTGAATTCTCTAGGAATTAGTTTGACTCTTTAGTTAATATTACGAATATGATAGCGCGGAGGGTGCGTTCCCGTCAAGGATCTCCGATTTCCTGTCTCGAGGGACGGGTCGCTCCGTGCTCGGAATGCCGTTACTCTCGCCGCCTTCGCGGCTCCGAGAAACCCTCGAAACAGGAAACCTACGATTTGTGGAAAAGAAAAACCGCTCCGTTGTGAAATGAAGCGGTAATGTATCTCGAGTCCAACTCACCCTCTCTTCGCAACAACCTGGTTAACGGCTGCCCGAAGGAGCAACAACCTTCCGGTTTCGAAGCTGGCGCTCCGAATCTCCTTGATAAGCAATTTTTCCTGGATTTTTCTTTCTCTCAAACTGGCCCTATGCGCAGCTTGTCCCAACCGCGTCGCCGCTTCCCCGTTCCGATTCATCTGGCGAATTTCCTTATGCGTCATTGCCATGTCATTTCTCCTCTGAACTAAAAACTTTCTGCCCCCAGTATTGCAAATTATTCAAATCCCGTCAACGGTCGCTCAACACATTCATTTTTCCCGCAGCCGAAAGGCCTAACGGAAAAAATGAAGTATCTCGCTCCATAAAAAACGCTGATATCGGGAAGAATACAGCTCGCTTAAATATAAATTCCTCGATTAGGCAAACGGCGAAAATTTCCTTAAAATAAAGACATAATGAACAAGCGCTCTGTAATCTTGATCATCCTCGACGGGTGGGGCATCGGAAGGAACGACGAATCGAATCCCATCCACGTCGTGCAGCCGAAGACCTTCAAGTGGCTCGAGGAAAATTTTCCCGTCACCTCCCTGCAGGCATCGGGCATCTCCGTGGGGCTCCCGTGGGGCGAAGTTGGCAATAGCGAAGTAGGCCACCTTACGCTCGGCGCCGGGAAAGTGCTCTATCAATACTTTCCGAAAATCACTATGATGATCCGCGACGGAAGTTTTTTTGAAAATAAGGCACTGAAGGATGCTTTCGCGCACGCGAAAAAAAATAATTCGTTTGTGAATTTCGTAGGGCTTCTCTCGAAAGGCAACGTGCACGCCTCTCTCGAGCACGTTGAGGCGCTCTTGAAAATGGCGG
The DNA here is from genome assembly GCA_041487555.1 of Minisyncoccia bacterium. Lineage (GTDB taxonomy): Bacteria > Patescibacteriota > Minisyncoccia > UBA6257 > 2-01-FULL-56-20 > DATLTV01. The sequence goes on from JBGPNL010000015.1 coordinate 9,118, forward strand.
ACATGGAAAACTTTCCGAACGTGCGGCTCCATCTTTTCGGAGACGGTAAAGACAGCCCGCCGCATACCGTTGAAAACTTTCTCGGAACCCTTCCCAAAGAAAAAATCGCAACGCTCGTCGGCCGCTACTATGGCATGGATCGGAACGGCGCCTGGCGGCTTACGCAAACCGCTTACGATACACTGACCGACAATGTGACCGCCCAGCTCGTCGCGGACTGGAAACCCACCATCGAACTTACCTTCAAAAAAGGGCTCACCGAGGAATACCTCCCGCCGATGCGCTTCCAAGAAGACACCTGTATCAAAAGCAACGACGCCCTGGTCTTCTTCAACTACCGCGAGGACTCGATCCGCCAGATAGCCGAATCGTTCATCGCGCCCGAATTCGATAAATTCCCGCGGAAACAGTTAGAAAATTTGTATATCGCCACGTTCACACACTACCGGGACGATTTCAACGTGCCCGTCGCCTTTCCCGCGGATAAAGTTGAAAAACCGCTGGGACAAGTATTGAGCGACGCGGGCAAAAATCAATTGCGCATCGCGGAAACATATAAGTACGCGCACGTAACCTATTTCTTCAACGGGCTGCGCGAGCCGCCGTTCCCGAACGAATACCGTACGCTCATCCCCTCGCTCTCGACGGTGCACGCCGAGGAACATCCGGAAATGATGGCGAAGGCCATTACCGATAGGATCCTCGAAGCGGCGCAAAGCCACGCCTTCGATTTCGTGCTCGTGAATTATGCGAACGGCGACGCCATCGCCCACAGCGCCGACTACGACGCCGGGCTTAAAGCGGTAAGCGTGATCGACGAAGAACTTGAACGACTCATGAAAGTCGCGATCAATCCCGAGACGCTCGTCGTTATCACTTCCGACCACGGGAACGTCGAAGAAATGCTGAACCCGATGACCGGCCTCCCCGAAAGCCAGCACGACTCGAACCCCGTGCCGCTCTATCTCATCGCTCCCGAGTTTCGCGGGCGGAAATTCACGAACTGGCAAACGCTCGGCACGGAAACCCTGGGCTCGCTCGCCGATGTTGCTCCGACTATTTTGGAAATTATCGGCATTCCCAAACCACCGGAAATGACGGGGCGGAGTCTTTTGGATTCGCTGATGTAAATAATTAGCTCGATAGCTCTTTATTCTCCTAGTTTTTCAAGCATGGATCCCCGCCTTCGCGGGGACGACGGGTTTGCCAACGAGCTAAAAAGCTAAGCGCGCGCCAGAACCCATCTCCGCCCGCAACATAAACTAATTTCGTCTGGCGCACGACAACAAATAAAAAGAGTGTCCTCTCGCCGACTTAAAAAGAATCCAGAAGGCGAGAGGACACTCTTTTTATGGGAAAAATGATGATATAATAAAACCATGCACTGGATCTGGAAAATCATCGTCGCCATCCTCGGGAACATGCTCGGATTTTGGCTCGCGGCAACCTATATCCCCGGCTTCAATCTCGCGGGCGGCTGGACGGACCTCGCAAAGATGGCGCTCGTCTTCGCCGCTTTGAATTTTGTCTTCAAGCCGATACTGAGGCTCGCCCTCGGGCCCATCATCATTATTACCCTCGGCCTGGGGCTCGTTATCGTGAACGCGATTATCCTCTACGGCTTGACTTTCATTTTCAAAAACCTTACGATTGAAGGCATTCCGGCATTGATCTACAGCACGATCCTTATCGGTTTCATCAATTTTATTTTTCATTTTTTCACCTAGATGGTCATCGCCATTATTCAAATTCTTATCTCTATCGTCATCATCGTCCTCATCCTCCTCCAGGAACGCTCCGCGGGGCTTTCGGGAATTTTCGGCGGCGAAGGCGGCGGATTTTACCAAACGCGGCGGGGCCTCGAGAAAGCGGTCTTCTACGCGACCATCGTACTTTCGATAGTGTTCGTGGCGCTTGCGGTATATCAGATCGCGTACCGGGGATAGCGTGGCTTCTTCCGCGGATCATGCCTGAAGTAACTCTTCGCGGAATCCGGCGTATCATTCATTTATAATGACCCGAATAAAGAAAATTTTCCTGGCATTTACGCGCGGTGAACGCATCGCTTTCCTGCTTGGCATCCTGGGCGTAATCGTGAGCGGCGTGATCCTCGCCGGTTTGGGAGTCGCACAATCCACGCGTGCGGTTCCGGCACGGGGAGGAGAATATACACAAGGACTCCTTGGGCAGCCGATTTATGTGAATCCCGTCATTGCTTCAAGCGAAGCGGACAAAACACTCGTACGTCTTGTTTTCCAGAATATTAAAAATGTCGCGGAGAAAATTGAACCTTCCGCGGACGGCAGAAGCTGGAAAGTGCGCCTCAAAGAAAATCTGCGCTGGCAGGATGGAGAAAAATTGACCTCGGATGACATTGTCTTCACCGTCCGCTCGATCCAGGACCAGCACATCTCCTCGCCGCTTTCGAATTCATGGCAGGGAGTGGATGCCGAGCGTCTTTCCGAGCTTGAAGTGCAATTTAATCTCGACAATCCCTATGTTTTCTTCGATAACACGCTCGCGGGCTTGTATATCCTGCCAAAACATCTTTTTGCCGACACGCCACCCGAAAACTGGAAGCTCTCGGATTATAATTTGAAGCCGGTCGGCTCGGGGCCGTACAAATTTGCGGGCTATGAGAAACGGGCGGACGGCTTTATCTATGGATACAAGCTCGTCCCCTCGAATAATTATTTAGGTGAGAAGGCGCTCATCGAAAATTTCAATTTTGATTTTTATTCGAAAGCCGACGATCTGATAAAAAATTTCAACTCGGGCCAGGTGGACGGCATGGAGGGATTGGATCCATCCGATCTCGCGAAAATCAAGCGGCCCTACGAAACACTGCCCTTCCGTCTGCCGAATTACTACGCGGTGTTTTTGAATCAGTCGAAGAGCGTGCCCTTGAAGGACCAAGCGGTGCGGAGCGCTTTGAATCTTTTGGTGGATCGCGGAAATATTATTTCCACCGCCCTGGACGGACATGGGAAACCGGCAACCGGCCCGATCCCGCAAGAAACTCCTTACTTTGATCAGGAACTTTCGGACACGACGACTTCGCTTGACCTCGCATCGAGCACGCTCGACAAGGCCGGATGGAAAATGGACACCGATGGCCTGCCTGCGCAGGCAGGCGTACGCAAAAAAACGATCGGCACCGAAAAAGTCCTGCTCGAGCTCACGCTTGTCGTCCCGCAGATCAGTTTTCTCACGCAAACCGCGAGTATTTTGCAATCGAGCTGGCAAAGCGCGGGTATAAAAATAAATCTTGATATGAGAAGCCCGGAGGAGATCACGAGCGGGATCATCAAGGGGCGCGACTATGAAATGCTGCTCTTCGGGAACGTCTTGGGGGCGAGCACTGACCTCTTCTCGTTCTGGCATTCAAGCGAACGGTATTATCCCGGCCTCAACCTCGCACTCTATA
>JBGPNL010000016.1:0-12443 GCA_041487555.1 Minisyncoccia bacterium
AGCGAAGCGGCCGATCGGCCCTTCTTCGAAGGAATTGACTTCTTTTAATTCACATGGTATAAAGGCGATAGAAGCTTTAGCCCCGAATATTCTGAGTTTCGGATGAAAGGAATTTCCTGTGAAGAATGAAGAAGAACGAATTCGAAGTCCGCAGTTCGACCTGAAAGACAGGGGACTGCCAAGAAGTTTTTGGTCTAACTTGGCGGATGTCTTGAGCGGCGCGAAGGCTTATTTCACTAAGCCTCCGCAAAAAAAGCGACGCATGTCGCAAGAAGAGCTGCTCTTTTCGGACCGCAACGATTTCAACGGTTTCTCTTGGGAGAATTTCAAACAGGCGTTCAAGCCTGCGCCACGGAGCCCGCAAGGATCGGAGCGCAGTTCTCTCGATATTAATCCGGACATGAAGTTCGATTCCTTCGGGCAACGGCTCAAGGAATTTTTCTCTCCCTCAAAGCAGCCCCCTCTTCCTCCGGGGATTCAACCGGTCCAAACCAAAGAACTTTGGACCAAGTTGACCTGGAAGGATCATCTGAGGCAGCAAGGTCTCGGATCGATTGCGGCAATCTCGCTGATGGTTCTCATCGGCACTACGCTTACGCTTCAAGTCCGCAAGGCCGAAGAAAAGCAAAAGAAAAACGATGCCGTTTATATACCCATCGGAGCTTACGATCCTTCCGCGATCAAACTCCCCGCCGGAAATAAAAAGGCGGGAGGCGGTGGGGGAGCGAACGATCACACCGATGCTCTGGTCAACAAAGGAAAGCCGCCCAAGTTCGCTTGGACGCAATTTACTCCTCCGCAGCCGAAGATCCAGAATCCGAACGCAAAACTTCAGATGGATCCCTCGCTTCTCGGTCCTCCCGACTTGAAGGTCGTGTCTAACCTTCCTGATATCGGAGATCCGACGGCTTCGGGTAAGGGTGATTCTCTCGGCCATGGCAATGGAACCGGGATCGGTAATGGCAACGGCGGCGGTTTAGGCAACGGTTCCGGCGGCGGCACTGGCGGCGGCGTGTTCCGCGCCGGCGTAAACGGCGTAGGCTCGCCGACATGCCTCTATTGTCCTCAGCCGGAATATTCCGATGAAGCCCGTAAAGCAAAGTATCAGGGAACGGTACTTCTTGATGCGACCGTGACTACGGACGGGCGCATCATAAACCCCCTCATCATCAAAGGACCGGGCCTAGGACTCGAAGAAAAGGCTCTTGCGCAGATCAAGAACTGGAAAATGCGTCCGGCGCTTAGTCCGGACGGCAAACCGATCAATGTTCGCGTGCAGATCGAAGTTACCTTCCACTTATATTAGAGAGGCTACCAATTTGGCAGCCTCTTTTTTTGGACATGGTTTGGTGCCCCGAAGGGCGAGTATCCGTATGCTATACTTGAAAATGTCGAATGAATTATCGCAAATAAAAATGCGTAAATCCGTGCTTCTCTTCGTAGTTTTCATCATTATCTTTTTTATCCTGGGTGCCCTGGCTACTTTTTATTTTTATGTATTGAGCACGAAGAACCCGCCGCTTAGGAAAACGGAGGTAACGATCGGAAATACGACATTTGACGTTGAGGTGGCGTCGTCGACGCTCGCTCGTGCGAGGGGGCTTTCGTATCGCGAGGGGCTTTCCGAGAAAACGGGGATGCTTTTTCTATTCGATAATTACGATCGCTATGGGTTTTGGATGAAGGACATGAATTTCGCGCTCGATATGATCTGGATAAAAGGCGACCGCGTCGTGAGCTTTTCGGAGAACGCCGTGCCCGAGCCCGGCAAGCCGATGTGGAGCCTCAAGATTTATTATCCCTCCGAGCCCGTCGATAAGGTGCTCGAAGTGAATGCGGGAACCGTGCAGAAGGATGGCATTAAGGTAGGGGATATGGTTTCCATAAAATACCCGCAATAAAAATGGTAAGCCCGTTCTTTTTTGTCATTCCGGCGAAGGCCGGCCTGCCCGTCTCTGGAGGGAGTCCACGCTTCCCGATCTTAATTCATTAAATCGTTTCTGCTATACTATATACATAAACGCAGAGCGATTAAATTAAAAAAATAAAAAAAGGTCCCGTTAGAAGCCGCGATCGCTTGTACGGGATGCAGTAAGCGTGGGATAATAAATAGTCGTTATATAAATTAAAAAAATTATGCGGATCGCTGATCGCGATCTGCTTCTAACGGGATGGCAAAAGCAAAAGTTGCGATAAACGGGTTCGGACGTATCGGCCGGTTGTTTTTTAGGCAGGCGTTCGAGAAAGTGCCTGAATTCGACGTGGTCGTGATCAACGATCTGGGCGACGTGGAGAACTTCGCTTATCTGTTGAAATACGACACGGTCTACGGCCGCTACCACAAAGAGGTGTCGTTCGATAAAGCACAGAACGCGATCATCGTAGACGGGAAAGCGATCAAGCTCCTGCAAGAGAAAGACCCCTCAAAACTTCCCTGGAAAGATATGAGCATCGATATCGCAGTCGAGTCCACCGGATTTTTCGATTCATACGAAGGCGCAAAGGCGCACTTGGCTGCCGGCGCAAAGCGCGCCGTGATCACGGCTCCGGCGAAGGACGCTGACGGCCCGGACGGAAAAACAGTGCTTATGGGCGTGAACGAAGAAGATCTGAAAACGTGTTCGATAACTTCGAACGGCTCGTGCACGACGAACTCCTCATCGCCCGTGATCGAAATCCTTTCCGAAAATCCGGGCATACTCAAAGCTTCGCTCTCCACCGTACATTCATATACGGCGACGCAAAGCTTGGTGGACGCTCCTATTCGCGGCGGGCACGATTTCCGGCGCGGGCGAGCCGCAGCGCATAACATTTCGCCTTCAACCACAGGCGCGGCAATCGCCGTTACGCGCGTCATTCCCGACCTCAAGGGCAAATTCGACGGCATCGCTTTCCGCGTGCCAAGCATCACGGGCTCCATTTCCGACATCACGTTCCTCGCGAAGCGGAAAACGTCCGTCGAGGAAATCAATCAGATACTCCGCGATGCGGCGGCATCGGATCGTTGGAAGGGAATCTTGAAGGTATCGTATGACCAGCTTGTTTCCTCAGACATTGTGGGCGAGCCTTATGGCGCGATCGTTTCCGCCGACTTCACGAAAGTCGTGGACGGCGATCTTGTGAAGGTGCTTTCGTGGTACGACAACGAAGCTGGGTATGTAAGTACGCTCGTGAAGCACGTGCAGAAGATCGCGGGATTGTTGTAAACTTTCACACATGAGTTTCGAATCCTATAAAAAACACGAAACGGATCCAAAGGAAGTAGATCGCTATGTGGCGATAAGCGAGGCATTGGGCAAGCTCGACATGAACGGGCAAATTGAAGTTTCTGAAGAGTTTAAAGGGATTATTGATCAGAATGCTGCATTAGAAGATGAAAGCGGAAAGAAAAAACCGCCGATGACCTCCGAGGATAAGATGAGCATTTTGTTGCAGATGATCGAAGAGCAGCGGAAGAAGCCTGTGGCAGCCAAAGGAGAAGAAGGCACATCAGCCTGGTCTTTGGAACTCGAAGAGCACCAAAACGATGAAGAGAATTCTCAGAAGCCGCTTCATGAAAAACATGACCCCTTCCCAACTTCCCGCCCGAGTTTTAAGTGGAATTTTCCCAACTCCCGGATACTGAAGGCGACCGTCGATCGAAATCCGAAGCCATTTGATCGCAACGATTTGATTACTAATATCGAAGTGCTTATAGAAAGATCGGAGGTTAAGAAGGAGAAAAAAATGCTTTTGGAAAAAATGAATAATACCGCTCATTCAGACATCAGACGTAGTAAGGGGCCTCCGGAAAAAAGGCCAATGAATAAAGAATTAGATCGGCGCACAGTCCGTGAACCCGGGGCGATCTTGAATGAAGCGGAAATTCACGATTCGCACTTAGACCTCATGGCCGAGGACCTTCCATCCAACGAATAGTACTCTATTTCGGGATGTTAAAAAGCGCCATGCGGCGCCTTTTTTGTTTTGTCTTATAATCAAGGTATAATAAAAAGACAGAATTGATTCGCATTTTTATTTTCCCGATTTCGCCATTATTCATTATTCTTAATTCATTATTCTAAAAATATGGTCATCTACATCGGCGCGGATCACCGCGGATTCCAGCTCAAAGAACTCTTTAAAAACGTTTTGGCGCAAAAAGGATATACGGTTGCCGATATGGGCGCGGCGCAATTTGATGCGGCGGATGATTATCCGGATTACGCGCAGGAAGTGGGAAAGAAAGTAAGCGCCGATCCCGAGAATACGCGCGGCATTTTGATCTGCGGCTCGGGGGTGGGGATGGACGTCGCCGCGAATAAATTCAAAGACGTCCGTTCTGCACTTGCCATTTCGCCCGACCAGATCTACGGCGCACGGCACGATGACGATGCGAACGTCTTAACCATCGCCGCGGATTTCATAGACGAAGAAGACGCCCAGAATATATTGCAGGTATTCCTCGCTACGCCATTTTCCGTGGAGCCGCGTTTTTCAAGAAGGCTGAGCAAGGTATCAACGATAGAGAATCTTAAGGATAAGATACAGTAGGCTCAACTTCTTTACCTACTACTTTCTATATACAACTCATCGTAGTCCCCATGCTCACCGTACTCCCCGTCATAAACTGCCTCGATTTCAAAACCGCCAAGGAGAAGATAAAAACGGCGGAGAGTTTTCTGAAGAAAGGAGAATTCATCCACCTCGACGTTTCGGACGGCAAGTTCACATTCAATAAATCGTGGCGGAACCCCAGCGAGTGGGCGAATTTGCGCTCAAAGCTGAATCTTGAGGTGCATTTGATGGTTGGCGACCCGGAAAAATATATCGATGTCTGGATTGCGGCGGGCGCGCGGAGGTTCATCGTCCATGCGGAAGCCTTGACCGAAGAAAAAGCGAAGCACATCGTCGCCCGCGCGAAAAAGCGGGGAATTGAGGTGATGCTTTCCTCGAATCCGCATACGACGACCACGCTCCTGTGGCCATTCCTCAAGACCTTTTCGCATTTTCAGGTATTGGCAGTCGACCCGGGCCCCGCGGGGCAGAAATTCATTCCCATTGTACTGAAGAAAATCCAGTTTTTGAGGAACTGGGCGCCCAATGCTATGATTGAAGTGGATGGTGGCGTGAACAAAGAGGTCGCAAAACTTGTGAAAGCCGCCGGAGCGAACATCGTAGTGTCCGCTTCGTATATCCTGGACAGCAAGAATCCGGGGAAAGCATATCGGGAACTTAAGAAGATATAACCAATTGCTTGTCATCCCCGCGAAGGCGGGGATCCACGCTCTCAAATCTTAATTCAGAAAAGTATCAACCCCGGCCTTCGCCGGGGCGACAAAAAATATCATGCCTAAACTTTCAACCCCAGTTCTGTTGTTTATCTTGATCGCGCTTTGCGGCGCGGTCGCCGCGATGGCGATGCAGGCTGAAATGCAGAACGCGACCATGCAATCGCTTTCCGATTCGACGCTGCGATTCGTGCATCATTCCTCGACGAGCCCGGTTGCCGGTGTTATTGATACTTCGGGCTGGAAAACATACTCGAGTCCTGATGTCGGGACATTTAAGTACCCGCCGGATTGGGAAGTTAGTCGAGATACTGAGAATGGTTCCGCATTGGTAATCGGTGTATATCCCCAAAACAATAAAAATTTAAATCCGCAAAATTATGAGAAAGCTCCAGGATTAGATATATGGATAAGCGGAGAATTAAACGGAAAAGACGAAACACAAAGTACCGTTGATTTCTTTAAAAATAGCACTTCCAATTTCACGGAGGCATCTGCAACCATAGGTGGCACGTCAGCTGTAAGAGTAAATGGATTTCAAAACGTATCTGCACCCGGCTCGCAGCCATTTAATGGGGAACGAATGACATGGGTTTTGGTTTCTCTAAATAAGGCTACTACTGTCTTTTATCAATTTAGGGGAGATGATAATGAAAAAGAATTCAACCAAATCCTATCTACGTTCAAATTCACTAATTAATATCCATGCGCGATTTAGATCATAAGCACATACAGCATCTCGAATATATGGCCCAAGTTCTTCGCCAGGACGTGATCAAGATGGTCGCGGGCGCGGGATCGGGCCACATCGCGGGGCCGCTCGATACGGCCGATATTTTCGCCGCGTTTTATTTTCATATTTTAAACCATAAGCCAAAAAAACCGGATTGGCCGGATCGCGACCGCTTAGTGCTCTCGTGCGGGCATATTTGCCCGATCCAGTACGCGGCACTCGCGCACTCGGGCTATTTTCCGGTGGAGGAATTGAAGACCTTGCGGCAGCTTGGTACGCGGTTACAGGGGCATCCGCATCGCGGTACTTTGCCCGGTGTTGAAACGACTTCGGGGCCCTTGGGCTCCGGCATTTCGCAATCGATCGGCATCGCGCTCGCGGCACGTCTCGATAAAAAGAAATTCCAAACCTACTGCATTACCTCCGATGGCGAGCACGAAGAGGGGAACACATGGGAAGCGATCCAATTCGCGGGGAAAAATAAATTGAACAATCTTACGGTCGTGGTCGACCGCAACAATATCCAGATCGATGGCTTTACCGAGGACGTGATGCCCCTGGAGCCCTTCCGACAAAAATATGAATCGTTCAACTGGCATGTGCTTGAGATCGACGGCCACGATTTTTATGAAATTATTTCGGCGGTCGCGGAAGCGCGCGCGATCTACGAGAAGCCGACCGTCATCATCGCCCACACGATCGCGGGCAAGGGCGTGAGCTTTATGGAGCGCGATTATCTCTGGCATTCGAAGCCGTTCAAATCCGGCGAAGCCGAGAAAGCGCTCAAAGAGCTTCACGATCTCCGCACGATGAAGGGAAAAATTGTGAGCGAACATCAATAACTATCATGTCCATACGAATCGAACGGCCAAGAGAATTCAGCGTTACGACAGCGGTACTCCTCGCGCTGCTCGTCGTATCTGCATGGGTAGCGATCATGATCTTCCAGGCGCTCAGCGAAACTGCGACCTTCGAGGGTGCCATGTTCGCGAATCCCACCGCGCCGCATTTGATCGGCAAGATCGACATCGCCTCTTGGAAGAGATACGTAAACAAAACGGCAGGTTTTGCCCTGCGTTATCCCGCGAATTGGTACGTTGAAGAAGTCGCCGTTGATTCGAAAATGGGAGGCGACGTAATGGAAAACGGGAAGCGTTCAGAACTTTTTGAAATAAGCATCAGCCCTCCGTCGGGTTCCGGCATTTCCGTGAAGCACGTTTTCCCTTCGTACGACAACCAGCCGCCCGATGTGCAGAGAGATAATACCATCACGCTCTCGCGGCCGCTCTCGGGCGCATACTTCGAGCTGAAGAGCATGAATGGAGCGTCATATCTTCGCAGCTATACGCAAAATTCCGAAGCAGGGGATAAGCTTGCCGCGTGGATCCCGACCGGCAAATACATCATCACCATCCAAGCGATCAATCCGTCGAAGGTGGCCGATGTTGAAACATTCGACGCGATATTGAAAACAGTCGACCTCAAATAACACAGCGCTTGCACATCATGCTTAATCCAGAAATTAAATTATCGGAAAAGATATTCGCCGAAGACGTCGAGCAAAAGCCGACGCGCGACGGTTACGGAACGGGGATCGTTTTGGCGGGGGAAGAGAATCCGAATGTCGTGGCGCTCTGCGCGGACTTGACTGAATCGACCCGCGTCGAGGCGTTCGCGAAGAAATTCCCGGAGCGGTATTTCGAAATGGGGGTTGCCGAGCAGAACATGGCGACGATCGCGGCGGGTTTGGGCGTAAGCGGCAAGATCCCGTTCATTTCTTCCTATGCGACATTTTCTCCGGGCAGGAATTGGGAACAGATCCGCACGACCATCGCCTATAACAATGCGAACGTGAAGATCGGCGGGCATCATGCGGGTATCTCCGTGGGACCGGACGGCGCGACGCACCAGGCGACGGAAGACGTGGCTACCATGCGGCCGTTGCCGAACATGAAGGTGTTTGTGCCCTGTGATGCGATTGAAGCTCGCAAAGCCACGCTTGCCGCTGCGCGCATTTGGGGGCCGGTCTATTTGCGTTTTGGCCGTGAGAAGACGCCCGTGATGACGACCGACCTTACGCCATTCACGCCAGGCAAAGCGGAAATTTTCTGGCAATCGAAAAAACCACAGGTGCTCGTGATCGGTTGCGGGGGATTACTCTACAACGCGCTCGCGGCGGCTAAGGAGCTTGAGAAGGAAAAGATCGGAACCGTGGTTTTAAACTGCCACACGATCAAACCGCTTGATGAGAAAAAAATCGTGGAGCTTGCGCGCAAATGCGGCGCTGTCGTAACGGTTGAAGAGCACCAGATCGCAGGCGGTTTGGGCGGTGCCGTGGCGGAGGCCTTGGCAAAATACGCACCAACGCCGATCGAATTCATCGGCATGCACGATACGTTCGGTGAATCGGGCCCCCCGAACGCGCTGATAGAAAAGTACGGAATGGATGTGCCGAGTATTAAGGCGGCGGCAAAAAAAGTTTTAAAGAGGAAGAAATAGTAAAAAAAGAACCCCGCATTGCGGAGTTCGGATAAGAATTATTTTTCCACCAGGCGGAAATATTGTGCGGCTAATCGCGCCGAGTTAAGTGCCTGCCAGGCGTCGTTCGCTTTAGCCAGGGCAGCTGCTTCTTGTTGCTTTAGATCGGCAAGCTGAGCAAGGCGGGTTTTGACCTCCTTGGCCGTCGCGGCACCCCCCGCTTTTTTCAGGGTTTCTTCTTCGTAGAGGATTGTCTGTAATTCGCCCGACGCCTTATCGACTTCAGCCTTCATTTCTTCAAGCCATTTTTTTACGAACGGCTGCATGATGGTTTTCGCGTCCTGATCATTGGGATCGGGCGGCGTGATCTGGAAATAGTGTACGAATACTTTGCGTTCATGAGATTTGACGAGGTCTGGAATGGCGATTGCCCCTATGACGATGGCCGCGATAACGATAAGCAATTCGATGAAAGTAAAACCGGAATGTTTGCGTCGCATAACGCTCCTTTTACTCGGTTGCGGATGGAAATCTTGCTGCTCGCAGTATAATATGCATGTCGCAAAAAGTCAAATAAAAAAGGCCTTCGAAAGATCGAGGGCCTGATTAGTAAGATGGGGTTCTGCTAAAACCGATAGGTGAAGACGACCATGAGCTGGGTGCCGCGCGTTCCCTGGCCCACGACGTTGCCATATTGGTCGTATCCGTACGATTTTGAGAAAACGTATCCGGCGCGCGCACCGATGGCGTAGTGTTTGCCGAGATCGAGCTTGGCGCCGCCGAAGATGCTGATCCCGGAGGCGTTGCGCGTTTGGTGGGCGCTGCCGACTCTGACCGTATTATCGGTGAATCCGAATCCGACGCCGCCGAAGGGGCGGAATTTCCGTTTCGGCATCGCATAGACAAGCATGCCTCCGCCAACAGTAGTTTGTCCCAGGCTGATCTTGCCGGAGTTGCTCATGACCGCTTTGGTCGTGCTGCGGACCAATCCCAGGTCGGAGTTGAGCTGGAATTTATCGCCCTGGAAGAGGGGATATTCGAAGCTGCCGCCGAATGCATGGCCTTTGGGGAGATTCGAGCCCTGCATCGAAACGTTCCCTTGGCCGAAGAAGCCGTTCAATTCCATGCCACGTTCGTTTGATGACTGCGCCATCGTCGGAGCAGAAAGGACCAATAGAGCAAGAACCACTGCGAATACTGCAAAGATTTGTTTCACGTTACACCTCGTATTTGAATGACCGACCGCTAATCGCAGTCTATAGAGAGCCGCAATGGTTTGTCAATGAAATTATTGTTAAAACAAAAAGGCGCTCTTTTGTAAAGAGCGCCGTGGCGCAGGATGCGTGTAAGGTGCATTCCTACTGAAGCACTATCTCCGGAGTGCAGGCCGGCTTTTTTGTTTCATAGTCTTCGATGCAGTACCGAATGCTGCGGACAAGGTCCGGGGTTTTTTCGTCCATGGTTAGCGGAGCGGAAAGCGTGCTTTGCTCTCCCAGTACCCATTTCTTTTCCGGTGTGAAGATCGCCATATGGCGATGACCTTTTTGCACTTCGGCGATTTTGACGACGGTAATTCCGTCCACAATGATCAGGCCTCCTTCGAGGCCGAGGCCGTCTTTGCTTTTGAGTTCGCGTTTCACCGCACCCTTAAGGGGTATATTGTGGCGATAGATAGGCTTTTGTATTTTCGCCAGTGCTTCGGTTTTCACGACATCCCAAGTCGTTACGTCCGGCATATAGAACGGCGCATGGATGTCGAGTTCGGTTGATTGCGCCGTTTGCTGCTGGGACAAAGCGGACAGGGCGGATAGGAAGAACAAGCAGCAAAAAACGAGCAAGTGTTTCATCGCTCTCCTCTCAAAATTTGGTTTTTCGTGCTGGTTCGAATATACCACCAACGTCTTCGCAGGTCAATGTGTGCATTACTCCTTAAGATACATGGTTTCTTATGATGTATAATAGATAGTAATGTTCGATGTTATCACTATAGGCTCCACGACGCGCGACGCGTTCTTTGAGGCCGACTTTCAAAAGATTCCCTGGCCGAAGACGCCTTCGCGGAAGGCATATGCAATGCCCGTGGGGGAGAAGCTGGAGGTGAAGAATGTGTATTTCACGTTGGGCGGGAATGCTGCCAATGCTGCGGTAACGTTTGCGAAGCAGGGCCTAAGAACCGCCGCCGTAGCGAAGACCGGGCGCGATGTCTCGGGCGAGGAGATTCGGAGGAAGCTTACAAGCTATGGCGTGAACGTGGCGGGCATGTCTTTTTCGGACCATTTCCCTACCGCCTATTCTGTGCTGCTTCTGGAGAACGGCGAGCGCACCATTTTGGGGTATCACGGTGCGTCGAACGATTTTTCGATGCGCGATCTCTCGCTTGGCCGCATGAAATCCAAATGGTGGTATCTGTCGCTTCCGGGCGAATCGCACAAGATGTTCAAGCCGCTCATGGCGTTTGCCCGAAAAAATAAGATCGCGGTTGCGTTCAATCCGAGCGGGCATCATATCCGGCATAGAAGGAATGATATTCTTTCTTCGCTCAAGGATGTTTCGTTCTTGGTGGTGAACGATGAGGAAGCGGCACTTTTGGCGGGCATTCCCTGGAAAAAAGAAAAAGAAGTATTTAAAAAACTCGACGCAATGCTTTCTCCGGGAATTTTGGCGGTCACGACTGGGCCGACGGGCGTTACGGTTTCGGACGGTAAATATATATATAAGGCCGGCGTGTTCAAAGAGAAAAAATTGGTGGACAGGACGGGCGCGGGGGACGCTTTTGGGGCAGGATTTGCCGCCGGGCTTATACGCCGAGGCCTTGCATTAAAAAATATCGGCGTCGCGAAGCCATCCGACATTTGCTACGCGATCCGTCTCGCGACCGCGAACGCCACCGCGAATGTGGAGGTGATCGGAGCCACGGAAGGCACGCTTACGAAACGGGAATTCGAAAATCCCCGGTGGAGGAATTTAAATATAACTGTCCGGAAAATCTAGTAACGCCTGTTATCCCCGCGAAGGCGGGGATCCAGGATTCCTGATTAAAAATTTCTAATTGATCTAATCGACCTAATTTCTAATCAATGGCTAATGATTCGAATGACCAACTACTAAATTAACTCATTAGGTATTTTTTAGATCAATTAGGTTAATTAGAAATTAGACATTTTCCAATCCCATGCGCTCCATCCTTTTTCTTCTCTTAGCCCTTTCATTCCTCTGCGCCGTGATGCTCGCAATTCAGGTGCAGCTTTTGAATCTCACCGTGCTCTCGCTTACGAACTCAATGCCCGTTGCGCATCATACAGCGGGGCTTGCCCTGAACGGAGTCGAAGGGTGGAAAACGTATCGGAATGAGCAATATGGGTTTGAGTTAAAATATCCTCCAGAATGGGCGGCGCAATTGCAAAATCAGCCATATCAATTAGACGATGCAAATGAGATCATCGATAGTCAGGGTTCTGAGGTGGGGTTGGGCTACGGGATGCATTTTATAGATCCGGAGATTGGATGGACACATGGCGGGGTCGAGGTGGGGATTGGTGTTTTTTTTGACCCGAAAACAGCCGAAAAATCATTGCCGTTTGGAGCAAAGAATTTGGATGATTATTTGCGTCTGCTTATGCAATCCGCCAATCCATCTTCACAAACTCGAGCGAGTGTCGCAATACTAAAAAAGGGAACCGTAGACGGCAGAACTGCTTCGTGGGTGCAATTTTGTTCTGTGAATCCTCAGTCACAGAAAAACGATACGTGTACTGTCAGTGTCTTTTTCGAAAATAAAAGCAATATATATTCAATTGATTTGACGGATTATGTGGGTGGAAGACTCGAAACTATTGCTCCGACCACTCAGGCTGTATTTGACCAAATCCTCTCCACCTTCAAATTCACTTCATCCGAGGGCGCTTTCTGCGGTGGCATCGCGCCCGGAGCGTTTCCTTGCCCGGCGGGATATACGTGCAAGC
>JBGPNL010000017.1:0-12366 GCA_041487555.1 Minisyncoccia bacterium
GAAGGCAGTCGACAAAGCGGGCAATACGCAGATCGCGTCAGTCGTTCCGGCGAAACAGCAGAAGCGTAATTATCTCTTCTGGCTCTGGTTTGTCGGCTTGGCCCCACTCATGCTTGCGGCGCTCGTGAAGGTTATCCAATTCATTCCTTGGTAGTCTGAATCCCGTATCGGAAATAGCTATCTTGTCTAAAATGTCCAACTCCGGCTGCGAGCCGACGAAACCCTCCTCGGAGTAGTGCAAGACTACACCTTCGTCGTGCTTCGCGGCTCTCGCTCGAGGTTGAATCATTTTATTTCAAGTATCTATTTCCGATACGGGATTCTGCTCCAGTTTTCTCGCGGCTCCGAGAAACCCTCGGAAAGGAAAACCTCCGCTGCAGCTCTTATGGTGTTTTGCTAAAGCAAAACGTCTAAAATAAAAAAGGCGCCGTGTTTAGCTTGAGCTAAGCGTGCGCCATTTGGCCGTCAAATTTTCCACAGCTCGATTTTTAGGGTCGAAAGAAGCCCAAAGAGCAGGAGAACTATCGGTGCTAACGCTAAAAACAGTGCGACCAAGAAAGCCGCCGCCTCACTCGTCCTGGATAGTCGGGCGATAAGGTTCTTTTGATGAAGCCACTTAAGTGTGGTGAAGGGTATCAGTGCACCAGCGGCAAACAGCCAGAAGGCCTTCGCACCCCCTACTTTAAGGATAAGTGTCAAAAGTGCGCTCAAGATCACGAACCAAGGCATGGTGTACCTCCTTTCTTCCGGATCTTTCTAGCCAGAAGAATAGCACGTTATATAATATTCGTCAAGCGCGCAGAATTAGTTTAATATGACAAAAACGTCCTAAAAAGCGTATAATGTAACAATCACAATGGCTTTACGTATTACTCTATGGAATTCGATATAAGCGATAAGGATAAATTGAATAAGCTGGCCAAGCGCATGAAGCGCGGGGATATGCGGGCCGCCGAGGAGATGCATCGCGAACTTGGCGGTAAGGTCTTCGGGTTCTGTATGAACAGAGTATTCATACGGGCCACGGCCGAGGATCTCACGCAGGATATTTTCATAAAGCTCCTCGACAAGCTCGGCAGCTTCGATCCGAAGAAAGGAAATTTCATCGTGTGGTTCTGGAGGCTTGCGCGGAATACGGTGATCGACCATTATCGCGAGAAAAAACAGACATCATTCGCCGATATGGGCGAAGGAACCGTCGAGAGCATCGAAAGCGGCGAACAACACCCTCATCATCTGCTTGACCAGAAATTCGAGCGCGAACGGCTGCAGGCATTTGTGAATACGCTGGGGGACGAAGAGAAAAACGTTTTCGAGTTTCGGTTCGTCGCCGAGCTGTCATATGCTGAAGTTGCCGAATTGACGGGGAAATCCGAAGGTTCGCTCCGCGTTACGGTAAACAGGCTGCGGAAAAAAATACAGAAACAATTCAACAATTAAGGAATTCGTAATTGCCCAATTCCAATATTTCACATGTTCAATATTTTCAAAAAAAATACATTGCCTAAGTCGGCAAAAAAGAGCCTCGAGCCGAGCGCCGAATTTTTGTTACGGAATAAAACAGTATTCCTTACGGCATTCAAGGGAAAATTTGCGCCGTTTCCCGAAGCGCGGCATTTTGGGTTTGCGGCGAAGGCGTTTGCTTCGGTTCTCGCATTGTTCGTTGCGACCGGTGGTGCCGCCGTCTATGCCGATACCGCGAATGTTTCCGCCGACAGCCCGCTCTATCCCTTGAAGCGATTTCATGAATCCGTGCAGCTTGTGCTTGCGAATCATAACGATAAGGCGCAATTGCAGGTAACGCTTGCCGAGCGGCGCACCAAAGAAATCGAAGAGATCCAGCAGAAGGATCCGCAAAGCGCCTTGCTGCCGTCGCTTACGAATGATTTGCACGATGCGATCGACAATTCCATCGGCGATGCGGAAAAAAATGATCTCCAGGACGGAAAACTCGTTGATTTTTGCGATAAATTACTTGCTGCCGCTTCAACCTCCTCGCTCGCGGCGATCCGCGAAGAAATCTTAAGCCACCCCAAGGTATTCGCGCGTTTTGACAATCGGTGCGGCGAGATCGAAACGAACGAGAACGATGATATAAACGGGGAAGCGAGCGGGACCATAAGCGTAGCGGCAACCACGACAGCGCCCGAGGTAACTTCAACGAATAAAGGCCCGAAAGTCAGGCCTGCGAGTCCCGCCATTCGTGGCGGCGAGAATCGCCAGGAGAATGAAGGAGACTCGGCGAATATAAAGAGCTCGGTGAGAAAAACGAACGCAAAAAAATACCGTGAATTGAACCTCGATTTCCAAAATCGACTCTTGAACGCGGCAGCCGGAACTTCCTCGACGGAAGGCGACGGAGGAGCGGGCAATGGAAATTCGAGTGGTTCGCGCCCGAGGTTGGATCTTAGGAATTCTCTCCGCGGCACGATTGGCACGAAGTCGTCAGGCGAGGGTAACAGCGGCGAAAGCGAAGATTCTTTGAACGCCACAATGCTTTCTCCGGAAGGCCGGGTGCTCGGGGCGGAAAAGGATGTTACGCAGCCGCCAGTTCCCGTGGTAGGCGGGGAGGTTACGGAAGAGGGGACGGTTTCAGCGCCCACTCCGCTCAAGATCGGTATTTTCCCGAAAACAGGCGATGATTAGTCGCATCACACATTGTCATAATAGTTCAAATAAAAAAGGTCGGAGGTATTGATCCTTAAGAATCCAAAAAGAAAAATTAACATTATAAAACACATGATAAAAAGCAGAACATTTATCGGATTGGCTATCGCAAGCTGTCTCGCGCTTGCGCTCGCATCCCTCGCGGGTGCGGAGGAAGGAAGAGACAATAGCGTGAACCCGCAGGCGGGCCCAAAAGCCGTGGGAACGACGCTCGAAACGCATATCAATAACGATGGCAAGGTATTAGTGCGCGGCGCGAAGATCACGTCTATCAGCGGCACCACCGTAAACGCCAGGCAAAACTGGGGTTCGTATAACTTGTCGTGGGTCGTAAACGTAAGCACCTCGACCGAGCTTCTCCGCCGGTATGGCGGCGCTTCGTCGCTTTCGGAGTTTACCGTTGGAGATTATATCTCCTTCAGCGGACCGCTCGACAATACGCAATCGCAGGCGACCGTGAACGCAAAAGTGCTCAAAGACTTCTCGATCCAGAAAGTGAACGCGAGCTTCTCGGGAACGGTCTCGAGCGTGAATGCTTCGAATTTGAGTTTCGTGTTGGCTACGAAAGAACGCGGGAACATCACCGTGAACACTTCGGCAAGCACGACGTTCAAGCAGGGCGATGTGTCTGTGACGTTCGCGGCGCTTGCCGCGGGTCAGACGATCTCGAAGGCCTCGGGAGTTTGGGATACCGTGGCGAACACGCTCGCAGCGAGCGACGTGAAGATCTACGTGAATAACAAGCTCATGGAGAAGCGCATCTTTGAGGGAACGATGAATACCGTTCCGGGTGCCACTGCTCCTACGACGTTCAGCTTCACGAGCGGCGGTACGGCCTATACGGTGAATGTTGCGGCGAATACATCGCTCTTAAGCAAAGAATGGAATCCGCTTCAGCTCTCCGGTTTTCAGGCGAACGATAGCGTCCGTATTTACGGCGCGGTCGAAGCGAGCAGCACATCCGTCATCGATGCCTACATCGTGAGGAATGCTTCCAGATAGTCGATAGTTTTATGGATAAAATACGCCCCGGCCGAAAGCTCGGGCGTATTTTTTATTGACAATATGATTTTTTTACGTTATCCTAGTCCCAGCTTCTTCGAAATCTTGCAGTACATCGAAGACGAAAGACCGAAAAAGGCGTGAGTGTATGAGGCGGCCAGAAGCCGTTATCGCATCTTTGCCCGGGACAGGATCCCAGAAGTCTTTTGGCGGCAGGACCGCAGCGAGTAGAAGAGGACGTTATGAATCAGGATATCAAAATCGGAGTGCGCAATGTCAGGGCCTATCGGTGGGGCCGATGGAGCGTGGCACGTTGTCTAGCCATGGTTTTTTGTCTTTTCGGGATCATGCTTTTCTGGTTCGCCGGAGTCGCGCGGCATAACGACGCGTATAGATGGGGTTGCCTCGCGTCGTTTCTTTGTTTCATTATCTTCGGCAGTATCGAAATTGTTGCCACCGTCCAATGCCCCCGGGAAATTTCAAATATCCTGGATCGCTGGAAAGCATTCAGCGATCGGCCGGTCGGGGAATTTCCGACAGCATTTTGGCAAAAACTGACCAGGGGTGCGAAGTTGGATATCGCGGAGTTAAACAGCAACTCGATCTTTCTCGCTTCGTATATCGCATGGGCAAAAGCAAGGCTTGTTTATCTTGCAACAATTCTGAACGCCGCCTATGCCTGGGAGGAAGCAGTCGGCAAAAACCGGAACGCGCTTACCCGGGACTATGCCCCAGGGGACTTCGATCCCCAGAGGCCATCGCCGGCTGCAGTTCTTTGCGGCTTGGTGTTACAGGGAGATAGAGATACAACAGAGATGCGTCCGTTGATCGAAGATACAAAAACGATGTATCTCGGCTTCTGGAATCTCGTTACTCTCGGCCGCGAAACGGAAATCGGTCTCGGCATTTTGACCGGCCCTGGATATGGAGATCCGGATGTATTTCGCAAAGACCCGCTTCTAGCCACCGCAGTCTCGAATATGTCCGTACCCGCAAAAAAATCGAAATCCGCTTCAGCGGCAAAAACCGCTTAGAGCCGATCTTCAAAGCCCGCATGCACACGCACGCGGGCTTTTTCTTCTCTCTTTTGCTTTTGCTACTATGTAACTAGCTTATCGGAAGAAGGGGGATAGAAATGCTTATCCTTTTGGGTCTGGCACTCGCGTCGCTCGTGGCTGCTTTTATCGTTGTGGGGCTTTTTCTCAGCCTCTTTGTCTATTGGGTTAAATCGGTGATGTACAAGAACAAGATTACCTGGAATGCGGCATACCGGCTGATCGCGTCCTCCATTCCGATGAAAGAATGGTCACCAGTACCTTGATCAGCCCATGCCGCATGGTTCCACCCTGCGGCTTTTCTTTTTCCCCGATTTTGCTAGAATGTATCACATGCTTACCTTCGACGAATTCAAGAATGTGGATTTGCGGCTGGGGCTTATCAAGGAGGCCGTCCGCGTCGAGGGGTCGGAGAAACTCCTTAAACTCATGGTTGATTTGGGCGAGAAAGACGCGGCAGACTTGCCTGTTCTTCGCCAGATTGTCTCGGGAATCGCGAAATCCTATACGCCCGAGGACCTTGTGGGCAGGCAGGTCGTGATTGTCGCGAATCTCGAACCGAGGAAGCTTATGGGGTTAGAATCGAATGGCATGCTCCTCGCGGCGCATGACGAGGAAGGGAATCCCGTTATCATCTCGCCGATAAAAGAAGGGAAAACAGGTTCAAAAATAACATAAGGGCCATCCCCGCAAAAGTTCTTCGCGGCATAGCCAAAAGGCCTAATGCCGCGAAGAATTGCGGAGATGGCTGTAGATAAAATAAAAAGCAAAATATAAATAAAATGTTGAAAATAATAGCGTTCATAATAATAGCTGTAGTCGTGATCGGCGGGGGAATGTGGTACAACCAGAAGCTTGATAACGCGGTAAAGCAGCAGGCGGCGGCGGACGAAGCCAAGGCGCAAGAAGCCGTGGCGGCGGCGCAGGCCGCGGAAGCGCAGCAGATCGCCGACTTCCAGAAGAATAACGTAAAGGACGTGCGCGTGGGTACGGGTGCCGAGGCGCAGCGGGGCGAGTTCGTTACCGTAAACTACGAAGGAAAGTTCACGAACGGCAAGGTGTTCGACACCTCCTATGGCAAGCATCCGTTCACCTTCCAGCTGGGCGGGGGCCAGGTAATCAGGGGTTGGGATTGGGGCCTTTTAGGCATGAAAGTCGGCGGCAAGCGCACGCTCACGATTCCCCCCGATCTCGGCTACGGATCGAAAGATTACGGCCCGATTCCCGCGAGCTCGACCTTGCTCTTCAGCGTTGAACTTTTGGACGTTACGAGCACGCCGCCAACGGCGCAGTAAGCTGTTTCACTGGAAATTGAAATGGATAAAGAAATAAGGGCAGTAGCATTTTGTCCTCATTGCGGGAACAAAGCTCCGCAAAAATTGATCCATACCCAGCATTATGACAATACCTGGTATTCAACGGATACTGGGGAAATTTCAGAAGGACCGGGTGGACCAAGCACCTATTATGTTGCTACTTGTGAAACCTGTAACGAGGTTCTTTTATATCTCGATGCCCTTGGCGAATTTGAGCCTCGAGCGTTTAATTTCTCAGATCTTGTTTGGCCTGAGTCGGGTTTGCATGGATCAGTTCCTAGCGCAGTCGCAAGTTGTTACTCGGAGGCGGAACGAATAAAAAATTTGGCACCGAATGCGTTTGCAGCTCAAATACGGAAGGCATTAGAGGCGATTTGTGATGATCGTGGCGCGAAAGCAGGCCCCCTTCAATATAGATTAAAAGAGCTAGTAACCAAAGGCGAAATCCCGGCGATTCTAGCCGATATGAGCGATGCGTTGAGAACACTGGGTAACGTCGGTGCGCATACTAATGAGCAAGGAATAAAGCCGATACAAGTAAGAGCGATAGATGATTTTTTCCGCGCAATTGTGGAATATGTTTATGTCGCACCAAATAAATTAGCGGAATTTCGTAAAGGCCTCAGCCGATTGAAAAAGAAAGCCTGAAGCGACCGTTTCCGAATCCACGTTAACGATATTTTTTGTTCCGAAAGCGCGCAGATTCGAGCGAGTGAGTATCGCTATGCTACACTATAACCAATGAAACCCGCATTCGCATTTGCCGCAGGACTATCGATCATCGTTATTGCCATGGGTGCAATGGCGATCGTGTTTTGGCATCCGGGAACATCACGGGTTGCCTGCACGATGGAGGCGAAGCTCTGCCCGGACGGGAGCGCCGTAGGAAGGACGGGGCCGAACTGCGAGTTCGCTGCGTGTCCCTCGGCAGGGGAATCGCAAAATTTTGGAAATATCGGGCAAACCATTTCTATTTCAGGTGTTTCCATAACCCCGATTCAAGTCGTGCAAGACAGCAGATGCGCGCTCGACGTACAGTGCATTTGGGCGGGCACGGTGCAGCTTCGCGTAAAGCTCGAGAGGGAGGGCGGAACGCAGGAGGCGGTGCTTACGCTCGGAACTCCGATTACTTTTGCGGGAAAGCGGGTTGAGCTTACGAAAGTTGACCCAGCGCCGCGCTCCAAGCAGACCATATTGCCCGCGGGATATATCTTCTATTTCAGCGTAACGGAGGCGCGTTAGGTGGGATTCTGAGATATGCACAAACCCTGCATTTGCAGGGTTTTATCGTTTTGCTATACTGATACGGACAGCAAAATAAGTTATCAAGAGTCCGGGGAGGGAAATGGCCCTACGATCCGGCGACAGCCTACTCAGTGCTTCTATGTGAGGTAGAAACGCAGAGTAAGGTGCCCCCATCCCTTCACCGGGAAAGATAAGCGTCACAGCAACACTCTTTCCCCATGGAAGGAGTTTTGCGTTTTTACGGCAATTGCCTAATTGCTAAACTGCGTAAATGCGAATCATCTCCAATTACTAATTACAAATTACTATTTTATGTATAATCCTAAAACATATACAGTGGAATCGGTTACGTCGGGACACCCCGACAAGGTGTGCGA
This sequence comes from Minisyncoccia bacterium, assembly GCA_041487555.1. Classification (GTDB taxonomy): domain Bacteria; phylum Patescibacteriota; class Minisyncoccia; order UBA6257; family 2-01-FULL-56-20; genus DATLTV01. The sequence goes on from JBGPNL010000017.1 coordinate 7,663, forward strand.
CCAGATCTCGGATGCGGTGCTTGACGCCTGCCTTGTGGGCGATCCGAAGTCTCGCGTCGCGGTAGAGGCATTTGGCGGGCACGGGCTGCTCGTGATCGGCGGCGAAGTTACCACGGGAGCAAAATTCGATGCCGAAGCCATCGCGCGGAAAATATATAAAGACATTGGCTACGCGCAGGAATTGAAGATAATCAAAAATATCGTCGTGCAATCTCCAGATATCGCCCAGGGAGTAGACACGGGCGGCGCGGGCGACCAGGGGATCATGTACGGCTATGCGACAGACGAAACCCCGGAATATATGCCCTATGCCTTCGTGCTCGCGCAGAAGCTCGCAAAAGGGCTTGAAGACTTACGAAAAAATAATCCGAAGTTTTCATGGTTAAAACCTGACGGAAAAACGCAGGTTACGATCGTGAATGGAAAACTAAACGCCATACTCGTGAGCACACAACATGACGCGGCGGTTGACCAAGCGTTTATTCTCGACCAAATAACCCAATATCTCATTAACCCAATAACCGGAATTTCGGGTTTTGAAATTCTCGTGAATCCCACGGGGCGATTCGTGCAGGGCGGATTCGAGGCGGACACGGGCCTCACGGGCAGAAAAATTATGGTGGACACCTACGGCGGGCTTGCGCCTCACGGCGGCGGCGCGTTCTCGGGAAAAGACCCGACGAAGGTGGACCGCTCGGCCGCCTACATGGCGCGCTTCGCGGCGAAAAATATCGTGGCGGCTGGACTCGCGAAAAAATGTTTGGTTTCGGTTTCGTATGCTATCGGCAGAGTAGAGCCCTTGATGGTTGAGGCGATCGACGAGAACGGCAAACAGCTTTCGGACGCCGTAAAAAAATTCGATTTCCGCCCGGCGGCGATTATCGAGCGACTCAACTTGCGCCGCCCGATCTATCTCCAAACCGCCGCGTACGGGCATTTCGGAAAAGCGGGATTGCCGTGGGAGGAGGTGATTAAACTATAAATAAAAATCCCGAAAAGCATTTGCTTTCGGGATGCGTGCTAACGGCGGACAAAGATATTCAAGGTTTTTCGGGCATGGTCGATAACTTTCTCGTTTGAACCGAACATCGGCGACCAGCCGTCCGCATGCCATCTGAATTCGTCAAATAAAAAGACGTGCTACATGCACGCCTATCCAAATCCTACTTTTTAGCCAAAACAAACAGCTCGGTCTCCTCAAAGTTTTCGGTTTTGACATACAAATCTCTTGCCGCTACTACTGAAAAACCAATCGTGCGCAAAGAAAACATTAATTCTTCTTTTGTGTAGTAGGACAAATAAACCGGAACGCCCTCTCCCATAAAATCCTCACACAAACCTTCTGTTGTGCCCTCGACAACCGTTATCACAAACATGCCACCGGGCTTCAGCCAGTGATAAATTTTAAGCAACAGACGCACGGCCTTTTCTTTTGGCAGATGCAACAACGAGAAAAAAACACATATCCCGTCAAACGTATCCTTAGGCCACTGCGTTTCCATATCGGCGCATATGAATGGCACTCCCGGAACCTGCTTTTTCGCAAGTGAAATCATTTCTGGAGAGATATCGATTCCAATTACTCGCATCCCTTTTGATGCAAGATAGCGAGTCGGAATGCCGCTTCCACAGCCTAGGTCAAGTATAAGGTAGCCATCTTGCAACTCCGCCAAAAAGGCATCCCACCAGGGCTTACTGGTCTCTTGTAGCGCAAAATCATTGTACGATTTCTGGACATGAGTATACGCAGAACGAATTTGAGCTTCGTCGTAATGCATAGGGCCGCGTTTAGTCACTTTATTCATCTGCATCTCCCGCTCTTTGATTGTAAAGGGCAATTCTAAGCTGTATTAAATTTATATTGCAAAACCGCCGAAGTCAAGATTATTTTATTATGACGAGGGATAGGTCGAATAAAAAAAGAGGGATCATGGCTTCGGATGATCCCTCGGGTGTTATCGACGATATAGGCCGATTTCTCTCTTTTTAACCCCCCAGTTTTTCGCTTCGCGGAAAGTGGGAAAACGCACATCGATATGGATGATGCCGCGTTTTCTCCAGTCCTGCCGCATTTTACCCCCTGTGTCGTCCGCGCTGAATGTGCCGACGTTGGGGATAATAACGCGCGTACCGTACGGAATCGCCCTTGGATCAACGGCAACGCCGCGGGTCAATTTGGCGTTCCGCCCGGTCGATGTCCGGTTGAACTTCCACCATTTTCCGTCGCACCGCTTGTCGAAGCCGGTGTAGCCGGTAACGATGGCTTTCACGAACAAGAGCGTCTTGCTCCGCAGTGTTGGTTTCGGTTGCGGCTGCGGTTTCGGCTCCGGCAGGCGATTGATTACAACCGTTACGGGTTCGGCCGCTACGGCCGCGGGAGAGGGAGAAAGGGGAGCGTTGTAGGCGATATTCGCATCCGCCTTCGCCCCCAGGTTTTTTACTGCGTACATACAGATCGGGAACGCCGTGAGGGCCCCGGCGATAACAGCGATCGCCGCTTTCGTTGGTGCTTTCATCGGATACTCTCCTTTCTACTCGAATTTTTTCAACAAACAAAACGACACCAGTGAACATCCTAGCATATTATAAATAATATGTCAAGGCGCCGCCCTAATGATATAATAAAGCTAACGCTACGGATTTTATGGCAAAGGGGAAACTCATATTTTATAGTTCGCTGCTCGTTCTGATCGGGATCATTTTTGTGTACCGTGCGCCGCTCTTCAATTATTTCGCCCCGCGTTTCTTAAAGCTTGAAACAACCGCGATCCAGACTGCGGCGAACGAGATCAATAAGCAGATCTCGGTTCCGCCACCGCTGCGGGCTCCGGCGAAAAAACCATCTACTTCGACAACCACCGCGCCGGCCGCCGCACTCACGCGCTCGGGAATCATAACGTACACGAATCGCGAGAGGAAAAATAACGGCGGCCTGGCTGCGCTTACGGAGAACTCCAAACTGGATGAGATCGCGCGGCTGCGCATGGAAGACATGTTTGCGAAGCAATATTTCGCGCACGTTTCGCCCGCGAGCTCAAGCGCCATTACGGTCTCCGCTGTGGTCGGATACGATTATCTGGCGCTTGGCGAGAATCTTGCCCTGGGGGATTTTACGGATAGCAATGATATTGTGCAGGCCTGGATGAATAGCCCCGGCCACCGGGCGAATATTCTAAACACCCAGTATCAGGAAATTGGCGTGGCGGTGCGGCAAGGTATTTTCGAAGGGAATAAAGCATGGCTTGGCGTCCAGATTTTCGGGAAGCCCGCATCCGCCTGCCCGCAGCCGGACGCATCGCTTAAGGCCAGCATAGAAAGTTCGCAAGCACAGTTGGGAGAGCTGCAGCAAAGCCTTGTGGCGCTTAAGGCGGATATCGATAATACTCCGCAGCGATCGCCGCAATATAATCAAAAAGTTGATCAATATAATGCCATGGTGTCGCAATATAATACGCTCCTTGCGCAGGTGAAGGGCGAGATCAATCAATATAACATCGAGGTTACAGAGCTCAATCAATGTATCGCGAGCTAGATTTCCTGAATACTTAAATTGCTGTATACTAAAGCCATATGTTGGCTTCAGCATCCGCGGCATTCAATTTTTTATCGCAGAACGAGTATCTGCTGATCGCGCTCGCCATTTGGACGATACCTTGGAAGGGAATCGCCCTTTGGAAGTCGGCGCACCAGGAACAAAAATGGTGGTTCATCGCGTTCCTTTTCGTGAATACGCTGGGTATTTTGGAAATGATTTATATTTTTTCGATTAGCAAGAAAAAAGACTTGCTCAATCGCGCCTTCGAATCCTCCTAGGATCGTTTGGCGTTGATTTTTCCCCTATGTCTGGCGATAAGAAATACTATGTTTTCGCGGCGGTTGCAGTGGTGGTCATCGCGATCATTTTTTTCTTTTTTAGCGGGGCAGGAGCGCCCGGCGGATATTCCCAGCGGCAAGAGCAAAGCCGCCTTGCGCCGTACGTGAATCCCGATTTTCATATATCGCTCGAGTATCCGGAATTCTGGAGGCCGGATATTTCGACTTCGGCGCCGAAATTCAACGGCAATTACCTGCGATTCGGGGCGGACAGATCGGTCAATCCCGGAGATGACGGATTTTTTGGCATCGATGCGGTGGACCCGGAAAAGGACATACCGATTGACCTTGCCGCAAAGACCGTCGTGCTTGATCCAGCAAAGCCCTACGGTGCAAGCCCCACGATAACGTCGAGCACGGTTGCGGGCATGGAAGCGCGCCTTATCAACCCTTCAGCCGATCAGCAACTGCCGACGAAGAACGGCGTGGCTCTCATCGTGAAGTATCCTGCGCCGATTGCACTCGCGGGCCACACCTTCTATTTCTTCATGTTGTATGGCGACAAAAATCACTTGCAATCCATCGCGAACACGTTGCAGTTCATAAATGCTTTGCAATGATATAATTCCATCATGGTAACGTTCACCGAAAAAGTATATCGGGTGGTATCAAAAATTCCCCGTGGAAAAACATTAACGTATAAGGAGGTCGCGTGCCGCGCAGGGAATCCACGAGCCTACCGCGCAGTCGGGAATATCATGCACAATAACCCCGACACGAGACGCGTTCCGTGCCACAGGGTCGTGCGTTCGGATGGTACTCCGGGAGGCTATGCCAGCGGCACAAAGCAAAAAGTAGCAATACTAAAAAAAGAAGGCGCGCTCTAAAACA
>JBGPNL010000018.1:0-11730 GCA_041487555.1 Minisyncoccia bacterium
AGCACGTAGACTGGGTTCAATTCCCAGCAGCCCGACTACTACGAGTTCGCATTTGAAAGAATCGGCGTCGCATGCCTCCCGCGGGCACGCGCGCCTGCATCTCGCCACGCGAACTTTTGCTTCGCAAAAGACCAAGCTTCGCGCAGCTCCGATAGCTTCTTTCAAATGCGAACTCTCCGTTCCTGGAAATACGGGCGAAATACTGATAAGATGCAATAAAGTTTAAAAGCGCGCTTAGCTCAGTGGTAGAGCGACTCGTTTACACCGAGTAGGCCGAGGGTTCGATCCCCCCAGCGCGCACGAACAAAAAAAATTCCCGTTTGTCGAGATTTTTTGTTTGCCCGGATTTTCTTTCATAAAAGTGAGGCGTATTTTCGGGGCCATTAGGCCCTTCGGCTATGGCGCCCTTCTTTCTTCCTTAAAGTGTAGGTTTTTGTTTGTGCGACCCAAAGAGAGCCCGGTGGCGCAAACGAAAACCGGAGCGAAGTTATCCACAGGGTGGGGTTTGACGAGTTATAGCGATCCTTTATTATATAAGTAAGCTCTTTGAACAACTAAATACTCCCACCTACCAAACTCCTCCGTGACTTTGGTACTACCGAGAACTCTTAAGTTCTCACGCATTCTTCGGCCTTCGGGCCACCAATTTAAAAAGCAGGACCTTCGGGTACCTGCTCTTTTTTTACTTTAATCTGGCTTTACTACGATGAGTGTCTTTTCTTTTTGAAATCCTTCCCCGCGCCGCTCAAGCGCCTTTATCACTCGGCCAATTTTTCCCTGATCAAAAGAGGCGAGTGCTTTCCTGAAACCTTTATCTGGAATAAATTTTTCGAAGCCGTCGGTAAGGAATACCACCACATCACCCCGTTGAAGTTTTCTCTTGCCGAATCGCACGTATGCCTCGGCGCACTTCTCTCCGGTCAAGACGCCATAGCCAAGCCGCTTGCCCTTGTCCGAAAGTGCGTTGCGAAATACCGTCCGGATGAAAAATACTTTTGCAAAAAGGTCGAACGGCGAAAAATCGAGATCGGAAAACCATGTATGGTCGAGCTCGAAAAGCTTCAGTTCGCCCCGCTTCCCGATAACCGCAACCCCCGAGTCACAGATCAATCCCCACTCAAGCACATTCCTTTTTATTCTCCCGAAGGCCGCAGTTGCAGCAACCAGCAAATTCGCCTTTTTTAACGGAAAATTCGATCGTTTTCGATTAAGTGTCGCGAGCGTGGCATTGGCGCGGATAAAAGCGTTTCTGATCTCCCCCTTTTTAGCATAACGACAAAAAGCGAGGCAAAATTGCCTCGCTAATATCCCCGCCGGAGATGGATTCGGATAACCTTCGGGCGAAGGAGCGGGACGCTTCCCCTTATATTCAAGCCCGGAATACATATGCACGCCGTCCGCTACGGCGAACACTCCGTTTTTCACATCAGCCCTCAACGCATCCTCCTGCGGATATCTGAATGTGCCTGGCTTATGATGAAAAAAGAATTGGATAGCCTTCATGTATTGAGCGCATAAAAATTCTCGAACAGCTTGGCAACAAGTATCGGGCCGGTGCCGCCTGGCATCGGCGTGTACCATCCCCTTTCAAAACCAGTCGGATCAAAATCCCCTTTCCCGCCATCGTAGCCGAAGTCGATCACGCCAGCACCGGGCTTCAACATTTCGGATTTCACGAGTCCCGCATGGCCGACGCCCAAGATCACGAGATCGGCATTTTTTAGGATTCCAAGATCGCCATTGCGCCCGAAGACGGTAAGTTCCTTAGCTTTATTCGTAAGCCACGTTGCGATCGGCTTTCCCACGAGCAGTCCACGGCCTACGACCGCAATCGAACTAGTTTTTAGGTTGTAGGTTTTAATTTTTAGTATTTCCTCGACAGTACCGACGGCTGGCGGCAGTACCGGATTCCGGTCCGCATAAAATGCGCCAAGCGCACGCTCGCCAAGGACATCGACGTCTTTCTCGCGCGGGACGGCATTCAGCACATACTGCGCATCGAGTTTGTTCGGTAATGGAAGCTGTACGAGCACCCCGCCACAGGTTTTATGCGCTGCGATCTTCCGAACTTCTTCGCGTAAATCGTCTTTTGAAATATCGGCGGAAAACTTATTGAGGCGGAAATCAACGCCAAGCTCTTTTGCTGTTCTTTCTTTTTGCTTCAAAAAGCTAATGGAGCTTGCGTCGTCCCCTACCAAAACAGCAGCCAAAAACCGCTTCGGCTTTGGCAACGCCTTGAGCCGCTCGAGTATTTCACTTGCGATTTTCTTGCCGTCGATCGTCATATGAATGCCTCAATAATAGGTTACTTTTTATAGTATAGCAATTAAAATGGCAGGCGTATGCGCCTGCCAGAAACTATCTTCCGATTTAAGAAGCTCTTACGATCCTTCTGCCGCCACGACCAGTTTCGTAATGGAGATTCGCGCTTCCGTGCCTCAGGAAGAATCTGCCTTGCTTTCGCGGGGACGACGAAGGCGGGCTCGCGATGACGAGAAAAATTTAATAATCCAAGGGAAACTTCCTGCACAGTTTTTTCACCGAAGCGGCGGCATCCGAGTTCATCATAAGCACCGCGCGCATGAGTTCGGCCACCTTTTTCATCTCGGCCTCTTTCATGCCGCGGCTCGTGAGCGCAGGCGTACCGATGCGGATGCCTGACGGGTCAAAGGGGCTGCGCTGGTCGTAGGGAACCGTATTGCGATTCACGATAATGCCGTTCTTTTCGAGGCGGTCCTGCGCTTCACGGCCGGAAAGCCCCAGGTTCGTGAGATCAACAAGCATTAAATGATTGTCCGTACCGCCGGAGACGAGGTTGAAACGAAGACGCGTGAGTTCATACGCAAGCGCCTTCGCGTTCTTCACTATCTGATGCCCGTATTTTTTGAAACTCGGTGTCATCGCTTCGCCGAGCGCGACGGCGATCGCTGCGGTCTGGTTGTCATGCGGTCCGCCCTGGACGCCAGGGAAGACAGCTTTATCAATAGCGGCGGCGATGCTTATTTCTTTGCCGCTCTTCGTTTTTTTCATCTGATTATTACGCGAGAAGATAAGCGCTCCGCGCGGGCCACGCAAGGTTTTGTGAGTCGTCGTCGTAACGACATCGGCATGCGGAAACGGCGAGGGATGTACGCCTGCAGCCACAAGCCCGGCGAGATGCGCGATGTCTGCTAAAAGATAGGCGTTCACTTCTTTCGCAATCGCAGCGAATTTTTTGAAATCAACCGTGCGCGGGTAAGCAGTAATACCCGCGATGATCATCTTCGGTTTCTCTTTCCTTGCCTGCTTGCGAATCGCATCATAATCCAAAAATCCCTCGCGGTTCAAAGTGTACGGCGCTGAACGGAAAAGCCGCGCCGAAAAATTGGCGTTCGCGCCATGCGTAAGGTGCCCGCCGAAAAACAAGTTGAGCCCCATTACGGTATCGCCTGGTTCGAGCAAGGCATAATATACCGCAAGATTTGCGGCAGAACCCGAGAGCGCCTGCACGTTTACCCCCCACTCCTTTCCAAGATGGAATACCTTCCGCGCACGTTCCTGCGCCAATAACTCAATATCATCAATAACCGAATTCCCGGCGTAGTATCTTTTCTTCGGATACCCTTCGGAATATTTGTTCGCGAGCGGAGTTCCGAGTGCCGCGAGCACGTCTTTCGAAGCGACGTTTTCCGAGGGGATCAAATCGAGCGTCTCTTTTTGCCGCCTCGTTTCTGCGGCGATCAATTTTTCGACAATCTTGTCTTTCATTCATTCAATTGTAGCGCGTTCGCAATGAAAATAAAAAGTCGCCACAGAAATCTGAGGCGGCTATATTGGGCCCGTTTTCGAGCTTATGAAGTTTGGTGGACTACGACCTTCAACCTCCCGTCTGTGCCGCTGAGAAGCGGGTCGGTAAGCAAAAGATTCACGACCTCCTTCAGGCACACGGTACAAGCCTCGATATGATCTGCAATCCTTGGCTCGCCCCGTGTTCCTGCTTTGCGGGCGTACGCATATTCGCGCACTTCCTTGAGCGAAACGATGTGGTCCGGAAATGCTTGTTTTACCAACGCTTGGTAATTTAAGCTCATAATACCCTCCAAAACAAAAACAACTACCTAAACTCTAGTGGAAAGGTATCGAGGGGTCAACTCTAAAATGTTTCCTTTCCAAATTCTCTTCCTGCGATATAAGGAATTAAATCGAGCGTCTCTTTCTGCCGCCTCGTTTCTGCGGCGATCAATTTTTCGACGATTTTATCTTTCATGCTCTATTGGCTTCATTTTACCCTTTTTATGGAAATAAAAAAGCGGCCTGGTATTTTCAAGCCGCACATCCCGCCTAATTAGCGGGCTTCTTTCGGGCATTAAACCAATTCAAACGTGCATTAGGGAAAACCTTTCGTTCAACCATAATGCGGTCGATAAGTTCGCCCGGTGCGGCAAACTGAATCGATGCGGCAAGCGACCCATCGGGGAAAGATACACCGTGTTCTTTTTCCACCACCCGTATCGCATCGGAAAATTCCTCTTTCGAGAAGGTAATTCCCCTCGCCCCGTCAAGATAATCCCGGATCAGCCAACGGCTTACGGGAGCTTCAGGCGGTTGGTGCTCCAGATAATAGACGATCTCATCGGCCAGCTTGACCGATTGTCCATAGCGCATTGCCATTGTTTCCTCCCAGGCTAAAACTAGTAATACCATATATCGATATTCCCCCGAGATCAACCCTAAGCCGCTTTCTTCCCAAATTCTCTTCCTGCGATATAATGATACGCATATATGATCCTCTCCGACCGCGACATCAAGAAAGCGCTTGAGGCGGGAAAGATTTCCATAGAACCTCTTTTTCCCGGAAGCATCCAGCCGGCATCCGCAGACCTTCACCTCGGGGCGGATTTTTTAGTTTTCAACACAAATAAGCAGGTCTGCATCGATCCCAAAGAATCCGTTGATCAGATGATGGAAGAAGTGACGATCGACGAGAAAACGCAGTTCGTGATCCACCCCGGCCAGTTCGCGCTCGGCATGACCTATGAAGTCGTAGGCGTGGGCGACGACATGGTGGGCCGCCTTGAAGGAAAATCCTCGCTCGGGCGTATCGGGCTCATCATCCATGCAACAGCGGGCTATCTCGATCCTGGTAATAAGCTCAAAATGACGCTCGAACTTCATAACATCTCGCCGCTCCCCATCAAGCTCTACTACAAAATGCCGATCGCGCAGATCTCTTTCCTGCCGCTCTCCTCGCCCGCGGAACATCCCTATGGCGGAAAAACCCTGAACAGCAAATATTATGGAGCGATGAAGCCGCAGGCATCGAAGTACTGGAAGAATTTCGAAAAAGGTAAGTGGATGGAGTTCGATAAATGAAAAGGGCTGCACGATGTGCAGCCTGAAAAAAAGACTAGTATTTGGGGGAAGCGGCGCGGGTTGCTTCTTTCTCGAGCATAACGACTTTTTCAGCCATTCCCATAGCGAGCAAAGTTGAAAACATCGCAACAGCAGCGCACCCAACCGCGATGGAAACGCATAAGTGAGAATGGATGGCGACGCCGATTGAGAAAAGAGCGATGAAACCCGCAGCGCCCGCGATACAAAGATCGCGCGTGATCCGGTCATGGATGAGCCGGTATAACCTGTATTTGCGGCCGACTTTATCAAGTGCCCGCACTTTATATACTCCTTCAACTGGAGCACCCAAGCACGGCGAGGCCTTTCCGGACGCGGCGGATACTTTCTTACTCGTTGCTACCGCCGGACTTTTCTTTGGGGTGTTTGGCGGGATTTTATATCCCAGTTCCTTCGCCCACTCGGGAAGTTCGAATTGCGAATCCATAGGAATCCAACCTTTCTTTAGGCGGAGAACTACAGAGAGAATAGCCTAAAAATGTAAAATTGTCAAATAAAAAAACCGCCCGATACGTATCGAGCGATTCATTTTTTATTTTCTTTTTTTTCTGATTCTTTCTTCAGATTCTGGATAGTGTCCCTCAGGGCATCAAGGTCGATATCGAAGCCATCTCCTGCTTTATAGCTCCAAAGCAGAACGCCCGTATATCCCTGCTCCTTGAGCCGCAGGATATTTTCTGCCATATGGTAGGGATCAAGCTCGCCGCAAAAGATAGCGCCGTCAAGCATAATCGCTTTCCGCGGCGTATCCGTCGGCACGGGCGGCATCTCACCTCTCATATTCTCGTAGAAATGAAACTGGTAAGTGTCGACTGGAACGTCTTTCCACCAGCGCACAAGGCCCCCGAGCGTGCCGGATCCGATTGTTACTTCAAACGATGTTTCATTGTGGATGATCGCGGCAAGATCCTGGAACCAGCTCACGAGCGCTTCGTAATATCCGGGAACTACGAGTAACGCCAGATTGTCCGGCTCATTCATGAGCTCGAGGTAGCTTACGGGCTTGCCGTGCTTATCGTTCAACGCGTCGAGTGCTCGCAAGAACGGAAGCACCGCCTGGATGAGAAACGGATGCTTCTTGCCGGAGAAAATAAGTTCCGGTCGTCCGGGGGAAGCATATTCCGCGCCAGCAGTGTTACCGATGCCGAAATCAAAAAGAACAAAAATCAACTTTATCTTTGTTTTTTCCGCTGCTCGCAACACTGCTTCGGCGTCCTCAAGCACAAAAGGATCGAATGCGTATTCGCCTTTTTCTGAAACAATGAGGCCCGTACGCAGATCGCAAAACACATACATCCGCACGTGCGTGACGCCGATTTCTCGAAGACTCATGAAGTTGCGCGTGAGTTCTTCTTCGTGAAGCGCCCATCCGTCCCGCAGAGGGCTCACTCCCTTGGGGCTTTTGCCGAAATCCCAGCCGTAATTCCGCCAGGGATAATTGACGCCCACAAAAAAATCACTGGGTGTCTTGGTCCATGCCCGCTTATGCAGTTCGTACTTCAGATTCAATCCGTCCTGGGTGATGCGCGTCGCATCGGGTACGGGGAAAAAATGCTGGAGCATCGAAATATTTTTAATGACGATGAGGCGATGTATCGAATATTTGCCCTCGTAGTACGTGGCATTTTCTTTATTCGGCATTCGCAGCACGAACCGCACGGCAACTTTTGCTACGTGCGTCGCATCGAATTGAGGATCGGCGAAACCGGTCGGTATGGGAGCATCCGCCGTGGGACGCACGAAGAGCGGTATAGAAACTCCTTGTTTCGTGACAGGTGCCTTTGGTCCCAAAAGCACGCGACCTGCGACATCATACAGCACAAACTGCATATATGCCGGTATGCGGACATTAATCACAATACTGCCCTGTGCTCGCGCCTCCGCAAGGAGGAATGCTTTCGAAAAATCCTCGGGCTGCGGGAGAATGAGTAATGTTTCCGAGCTCGCTTCTTTTGTGTCGCGGAAGTTGGCTAGGTGAGCGAACAACGTATGCGCTTCAATGCCGTCCGGCACTCTTCGCGCATCGGTCCGCCCATCGGTAAGAATTCGAGGATATGGATATGATCGGAGTAACGCCTGCGTATCGGGCAAACGAGAGAGCGCGTCCAAAAACTGATAATAGTTTTCGGCGGTGATTTCCTTTGGCAGATTCTTTATCGGCTTGATATACGAGGAGTAAAAGCACCACCATGCGGAAGCGGCGAGGAGGCCGCTCGCGCATATAAACAATGCGATTTTTGTTGTGCGTCGCATCGGGAATGGCTCCTTTTCCTGAATTTCAAAATAACGCTTCTTTTATTATAGACACATACCGAAAATAAAAAAGGCCCGGCGCAAGTGCGCGGGGCCTAAGATGTGCAGTCGGGAAAATGCATACTCTCACTTTTCAAGTAGAAAATTCAATAGCGCGCCGCTCGCCCATCCTTGCGGAACGCATGCTTCGGGTACCGATCTTATATTCCCGTCTCTTTCCACGGCATACAGTTCGGGAATATTGCCGAAAGACTTGAAGGCGCGGAGTTGCGCGGATTTCACGGCGTTGTATTTATCCGCGTATCCATAACGCCTAAGCCCCTGGGCGATCATCCAGTTATCGTGGGGCCATACCGATCCCGTGTGATATCCGTACGGGTCGAAATCGGCATTTGCCTTGGAATATGTGCGGATGCCGAACTCGGTCCACATATCGGGCGCAAAAATTTCTTTCACCACCGCATCTTGCTTGTCTTTCATCCCGTCCAAGATGCCGGTAAACAGAAGCTGCCCCACATTCGAGACCGCGCGCGGATCAGCTTTTTCCTTTCCGTCGATCGCAAACGCAAAACGCTGCAATCCGGGGATCCAAAACTTTTTAAGGAATGCCGCCCGTACTTTCTTCGCGCGGCGGAGATATACCTCCGATTCTTTTTCGTGGCCCAAAACGCTCGCCATATTACTCCCGGCGATGAGCGCCACATAGTGATATCCCTGCACCTCGACCATCGTGACCGGCGGCGCGATGCGGAGATGATCCGTATCGCCGTCTTTCCATGCTTGATGAAACATGTGCCCCGGCTCTTTCTGCGCGTATTCGATCAGAAAATCATGATCGGCGTCGCCGTATACTGCGCACCATTCGAGCGCGCGCTCGATAGCTGGCCAGAGTTCTTCAATGAAAGCGCGGTTGTGCGTTTTCTCAAAGTACTGGCCCGCAGCATGGACAAATAATGGCGTCGAATCGATCGAGTAGTAGACCGTTCTCTCCGGATGATCGGGGTCGGCCCAGTGGAATATTTTTCCCGGTTCGGCGTAGCCCGGTCCCACTTGCTCCGCCTGGTGTTGCGCGGCGAAACGCAGCGTGTTCTTTAAAATATTCGGATCGTAATTTTTCAGTTCTAAGCCGATGATAAGCGAATCGCGGCCGAATGGCGACATGTACCGCGGATAACCCGCGCGGATGTAACCGTATGTCGGATCCCGGAGCATATTGACATCGCGAACGAGCTGTCCGCATATCGCGTCCGCACCTTCGCACTGCTGTACACGCGCTTCCACCGTTTTCGGAGATCCGCATGACCCGCAAAAAAATATTGCAACTATTCCCAGAACGCAATATGCTGCAAGGCGCGATGGAAATATCTTTCTCCTTGAACCCATAATGCACCCCGCAATGTCAAAGATAATCTATGCCTAGCATAGCAGAGATGAATCTTCGCTGTCTACTTTTACTTATTCCTTCAATCGCAATATCCGCCGAAGGTGAACGCGTAGGCGCGGAACCCCTGGTCTTTCGTGAAAATCCTAAGCTCTCCTTTTCCTTTTTTGTGGCCCGCAAGCAGGTTATACATTTTTGGCTCTTTTACCTCAAGTTCACGCACAAGCTTTCCATCCATTTCCACGCGAACCTTCGCGGGGCGTTCGGAGGTCGATGACATCACTAAATTCACCTCCGCCCCCTCGAATTGCAGCGTGAGATAATCTTCGAATTGCTCCGTCGTGCGTTCGTGCTCGATGAATTCCTGATGGGTTTTCCATTCGCCTACCGCCCGCCATAACTTTCCCGGCCTGCCGCGCATGGTGCCAAGGTAGGTTTCGGGCGTGGTCGGGAGGCAAACACCGCCGCTCCCTTCCTCGGCGGAAACCGCAAGTAATTTTAATTTCGGGTTGATCTCCAAAAGCGCCTTCTGTATCGCCTCCTCCGTTTCTTTATAGTTGCCCTCGCCCGCGTGATCGTACGCGGCCTTTCCGTCCTTATCGATCAAAATTTTTCTCGGCCAGGCCTCGTTCGCATACAAACTCCATATCTGGTAATCGGAATCCATGACGACGGGATATTTTATGTCGAATTGCTTCAATGCCCGGCCCACATTTGATACATCTTTTTCGAACTCAAACTCGGGCGTGTGTACGCCGATCACGACGAGGCCGGCAGCGGCATATTTTTCCTGCCAGGCCCTAAGATGCGGCAGTGTGCGGATGCAATTCACGCACGAGTAGGTCCAAAAATCCAAAAGCACCGCTTTCCCGCGCAAATCTTTCAAAGATAACGGTTTAGAGCCTGCCTGCGCAGGCAGGTTGAACCAGCGGAGATCGTTCGGAAATTCAGGGGCGTGCAACATCCCTTTATTCTAATAAAAAACGCCCTTTTTTACGAGGCGTTTGTCAGTAATTCTCATGCCTGCGGAAGATGCAGCGGCCATAGCGCACGATGGCCGCGATACCCCAATAGAGAAACACCCACCAAACGATGTTTAGGGCCGCAAGCAAGAAGTCTCCTATGCTCAGGAGCCTGAGCGTAGGGTGATATGAATAAAGGAACCGCGTTGCGGGATTCGCTTCGGAGTTGATGTGATCGCTCAGCCACTTAAGCCTGCTATCCGCATAATCCGGATCTCCGACGCCCGGCATCGAAAAATTATTCGCGGCGATCGCCACTACGTTACAGAAGCCGCCAAGCAAGGCTACGCCAAGCGCCACGAGCACGATCTTCCGCGAGAGCCTTGCGGCAATCGATGGATCGGGAACGTAGAGATGCCGTTTCTGATATGCCCTAATCCCAAAAAGGGAAACGGCCAATACTATCAAGAACGTCGAGGCCCAAAAGAACTCGCTCCGATTCTCCCCACGGAATTGGTCGATGCGATCATTCACATAAAACCACGGCCCGAACAAAATCTTAAGAAGAAAATTCACGAGTACGCTCCACATACGACCCTCCTTTCACCATGATTCAAAATTCTATTTTCACTATACCTTTATTTTCGAAGCGGGCCCAATCCCTGGACAAATTATTTTCCTGTATTATAATGCTGAGAGCACGATTTACATAGAGGAACTATAAATGCACCGAAACGCATGGTATTGCATCGCCCTGATCGCTCTCTTCGCCGCGCCGGCCTATCCTCAGTCGAAATCGTCTCCGCCAACGGATACGATCGTTATTTCTCCCCATGACCGAGAGATCCTGCATGAAGCCGAAAAAAAGATAGAAGACGGTACGCTCACGAAACAACCGCTTACTAATACGTTGCTGAAACTATTTGGAGCGTCCACGCGAAGCGATGTAGCGAATATGAAGCGAAAGATATTACCGACGCCGCCCTACCTCGAAAAACTTTTCGGACGAATACTGTACTATACACCGCGGTCTCTCAGAGGACCATATCATTTCAGGCTAGTGTATGCCGATACCGAAGACAGCTGGGTCCATGCCGATGGGACGATTATTATTAGCCGTGAAAATGTGACACGGGCAGAAGACGAAGCCCAACTCGCGGCGTTGATCTGCCATGAGCTCTCGCACCTTTTTCAGCGACACAGCGCCGAAGATGCGATAGTCCTCAATTATCTTCTTGAACGGGGCATCGATGACGGCGTCGCGAAATACCTCGCCGGACACGATGATCTTGACGATCTCGACACGCTCACGAACCATCAACAGCTGCGCGCGGATAAAATGGCGATGCAACTGCTCGCGGACCTTGGATATAATCCTTGTTCGCTTCCCAGGTACTGGCGCAATGCCGGGGTAAAAGACACGTACATTGATGAAGATGGGGAATTGCTGAAAGACGTTACCTGTAAAGATATCGGCGACACCGCGGCGCATTTTCACCTGGCAACGCCTTATGTATTTTACAAATTCATAGAAAGCCAGAAGAAATATTAGGCAAAACACCATGCGGACCCTCGATAAAGAGAGTCCGCTTTTCATTTGGTGGGTGCCTAACGGGAATTGAACCCGTATTGCCGCTGCCACAGAGCGGAGCTTTACCATTAAGCTATAGGCACCATCCTTATAGAACCCATCTTAAAAGTAGCCAACGCGGCTCTCGCAGTTATTTTCGGCTGCAAAACGCG
>JBGPNL010000019.1:0-11623 GCA_041487555.1 Minisyncoccia bacterium
CGAGAAACCCTATCGCCGCGTAGAGAATTGTTTTTCTCCCCTTACTGAATTTTTCCGGCTCGCCGCCCGCGGTCATCATCTCAAAGCCCCCGTAAAGCACCATGATGGAGACGATGGGGACGGAGATCGTGAGGAGAAAAGTAATAACCTTATTCGCAAGGCTCGAGAACGTGTTATTGCACGTGCACCCCGATGCACATAAGGGATCGCACAATGTGCCGCCAAACGTTTGCGCCGAGACGAGGCGGGCGAAAGAGAGCATAAGCAGCAGGACAAAGATGGTCGTGATGAGGCTTTTTGCCATTTTTTTATTGTATACCTTAACGGGTTTTGGAGCAAAAACTCAGAGGATAATTCCGTCCCGACATGCTTTTATCGAGGCTTGCGGACACGCTCCAGACCACGTTTAAATAACAAACCTGCGCTTGCGGGATCCCCAGCGTATTTACGAGATCAGCCTCGGCGAGCGTTCGCGAGGAACCCACTTGGCCGCCGGTGATATAAATGCCGAAGGCGCTATTAGCCGAATTATAAATGATTTCGTATTCTGGAGTTTTCTGGATTACCAGCGCGTCGCCATTATATCCTTTCGCAACTTTATAAAAATTATTCACCTCAACCGTGCCGTGCGCTGTGCCAAACGAGATTTTATCGCCCGCCGGGATGGATACTGGATCCACCGGAATAATCTTATTGGGTTGCTGGGTATTGCCCGTTGGCTGACCATGCTGTTCGGGATTCAAGGCGTTTGGACGAAGAAATACAAAATAACCTACCAGGCCCAGGATAATAATGAAAACGCCGATAACGATGTAAGAATATTTCATATTATTATCCGCAACCGCAAGAACCGATGTTTACATGAATATGGTTATTACCAGTACAAGAAGCATCGGGCGCTCCACCTTGATATTCGCAACGAATTGTCGTAACATTTGGGCAATTCGCATTTTGGAGCGCTTGCTGTGCCGCCCAGAGCGTTGGATAAGAATTTTTGAGGCCAGCATTCCATCCAAAGTCAACGGCATGGCCGCCATCAACACAGGATTTTCCGCCGAAATGGCACGAAACGAAACCCTGCGCTACATCGCATGTATGTTGATCGCCGGTGATTGATGAAACGGCGCCCTGGAACCCGGCAGGAAGACAACTCCCATAGATGAATGAATTCAGCTGGGCACTGGGGGTGCATCCATAGCTTAGGCAAGTACCGACACCGGCGGTAGTCGGCTGACAATTGGGAAAAGGAGAGGCGACCGAATTACAGCTCGTTCCGTCCGTACAAGAATCGACCGGACAGGCGACGCACGCCGTACCATTGCAGCCGGCGGTGCAGGTTGCTTGCGTCTGGCTGTCATTGGCCCAATAGCAGCTTTTATCGGTAGGACATTGCCAGACATTTGCAGTTGTGCCGCCGGTGCCACCACTTGCGGCACCGAGATCGGTGCAAAACCCGTTCAATGACCCAGGAGGCGCGCAGTTTTGCGGCTGGGAGCTAGCAGCGCCCATACTACCGCACTGATAACACTCCGTCTCTCCGGAAAGGCATGCGACACCGCCACAATTGAGCCTCCGCAAATTAATTTGCCCGCTCCCCCCCGTCCCGTTCGTGATCCCTCCGATCGTAGGCAGAGTGCACTTCACGATGTCGGGGTTCACGACATTCAAGATGAGATACGCTCCGACAAGAAGGAGTAAGCCCAATAAGGCACCCTTCACCCACTCTTTCCCCTCGCTTTGCCCCGAAGGATTCCCTGCCGCCATCGTATACTTCACGCCTCCATAGACGATAGCTCCAAACGCAAGGATGCCTCCGATCATAAGGGCGAAGGTATAGAAGCTGAAGATGTAGGAACAGGGATTTGTCGCAGCGCCTCCGTTATTCGTAAGGCCGGGGAGGGTGGTGTTTATCGGCACCTGTGCCGAAACCAATTGGAGACAAAAGACCAAAGACAAAAGACCAAAGACAAAAGATAGAAATAAGATTTTTTTGTTCATAATTCCCGGTCTTTGGTTTTAAGTTCCGCGTTGTCTAGTCGCGATACTATTGGCAATAATTACCGCTGCTCATGAGGCTCGGCTGGCACGTTTGAGGGAACGGACACCAGCCGCTGGGATTCGAGGCATCGCAGAGATAGACGCAGGAGGAGTTACCGTTCGTTATCCGACACACCTGGCCATTCGTTGTGCAAAGACCGGTCGGGTATAAATTACTGCAATCGGGCTGGCAGATCCCAAGACTACAAGTAGATGGAGGTGACGAACAGCATGGCGTGGCGGCGTCACAGGCGGCACCCACTACTCCGCAACCGCCGCCGGTCACGCATGTATTATTCGTGGAATTCCATGTGCAGCCGGAAAAGGTGGCGCAGGTTCCTGGATCTGGGGCGGAGCTGCATGCGCCGCTGCCCGAGCCGCCGCTGGTCACGCATGTATTATTCGTGGAATTCCATGTGCAGCCGGAAAAGGTGGCGCAGGTTCCTGGATCTGGGGCGGAGCTGCATGCGCCACCGCTTGAGCCGCCGCCGCCCGTACAAGAAGAGCAAACGCCGCCGCCCACAACACAGCCGGCATTGAAACAAGTATTGATATCGGGCGAACACGATCCGTCCGCGGTGCCGCCCGAACATAGATAGCCATTCGGGCAACTTACCGTTGAGCATGTGGAAACGGTACCGCCGCTATTTTGGCCGCCGCCGCTATTTTGGCCGCCGCCCGCCGTGGTATTGCCTCCCGTCGCGGAACAATTAAACGGCGTCCCGAAGCCCTGGATAAGACCTTGCTGTACGCCCAATATTTGGAGAAATTGCGTTACGATAAGATACGCGCCGAGCGTGATCAATATGCCGATCAAGGTTCCCGTAAAAATTTTCTTTCCCGTCTGGAGCTTCCCGGGATTTCCGCCGGCGGTGAGGATCACGATCCCTCCCCAAGCGAAAAATATCGGCGTGATGACGAACACCACAATTGACTCCGCAAAGGCGACGATATTGCCGAATGTGACCAAGAGATCGCACACGCTCGTGCACATCTTCTGGATAGATCCATTGGCCGCGGGAACTCCGACACACGAGACGAGCGGCCCCCAATAGCCGGACGGCCAGATGCTCTGCGCGGAAACAAGCATTGGCAAAGCCAATGCACTGATAACTAATAACGAATAACTGATAACGACCAACTCGCGCGCACTCGCGGCATTTCTGATTTTTTTTATCATCTTCATTGTCATTTGTTATAAGTTATAGGTCATGAGTTATCATGGTTACTGCCGGTTGTGCGCTTCCATAATTTGCGTAACCTGGTCCTCCGCCTGCCGCAGGGCGATATCGGAATTTACCTGGCCATTGAGCACGCTTTGTATCGCATTATTGAAAATGCCGTCGATGGCCTGATCGTCTATCTCATACCAGGTGCGCGCCGTAAGGGCCTGCTGCGCGAAGACTCCGAGCGTAGGATCGCTCATGAGGCCCCCGATGAGCGTACGCAGGACCGGCGGATGGCCCATTGCATCAAAATACATTCTCCCATTCGTCGTATCGGTCGTCAAATAAATAATGAAATCCCACGCCCAGTGCTGGTTCTGGCTTTGCCGCGAAACCGCAAGGCCGTAATACTTCGGGTAGTTCACGGCGAGCGTGGCACCCGCGGCCTGCGGCGCCGGAGCGATGCCGATGTTCAAGAACGGGCTTTTATTTTTTATCACGGGGAGCGACGACTGGTAGTTGACGATCATCGCAGTTTTCCCCGCCGCGAAACTGTCGAGTGAATTCGGCTGGCCGTCATTCCATGTATAATATTGCGAACCGGCATTCGCGAACTGAAGATAAAAATTGAATGCCGACGCTCCTGTGCGCGCCGTCGTATCTACCGAGGCAAAATTTGCCTGGAGGAAATTGTCGCTCACCATCTTTGTGCCGTTCTGAAGCATGAGGAGGTGCACGAGATCCACGCCGGAATCAACCGTCCGTTCGCTGCCACCGATTGCCGCCGCGGCTCTCGTTATCTGGCCGTTCTGGCCGATCGAACGGAGCTTCAGCACATCGGCCTGAAACCCGCCCCAGTTGGTTGGCGGAGCGACAATGCCGGCCTGGTCGAAAAGATCCCTGTTATAAATGAGCGCGAGCGTATCGAGATAGAGTGGCAGCGCATAGATCGAACTGCTCGAGATGAAATCCTGCTCGGGGGCCATCGGGAAAAGCTCCCTGAACTTCGTTAGTCCAAGCGTCGGAAAATCTTGGGGGTTGAGCGGTGCGAGCTTATCCTTATCTTTGGGGAGCTCGCGATTGCCGAGATAGAGCACGTCAGGACCGTTCCCGGAAGCGAGGCCGTTTAAAACCATATCATGATAATTTTTCGGATCGATCTGCGTATACTCAATCTTTCCTCCGGGACGCGCCTGCTGATAGGCGGTGATGATCGGTTGGAGCTTTTGCTTGTCCTCAACGCCCCATACTTTCAGAGTAAAGCTTTGGATGAAACCCTTGCTCCTTAAATTCGCGAAGATGAGGAAGATAACGACGATCACCACAAACCCGCCCGCGCCTATGAGCACCATCTGCTTCTGGGAAAATTGCATCTTTGGAAGTGCCATTGTTTTCATTTTAGCATAAACGACGCGGTTTGCTTGACGCAGCCATGCATCCGATATATAAAACCAGCAGTAGGTCGTGAAAATACACGAAGGGCAGCAATGTATCCAAATGACGCGTATTGCGAGTTTTACCCGAGGGCGATCGTGACCAAAGTCCTGGACGAACACCCGAACGCCACCGTGGAACGAAAGAACCAATTGATGCAGGCGGAATGGGATCGCGTAAAGCCCGCACCCGCTTCATTCGCCGAAGTATTGGATTTCATTTTCGGAACGCAATGAAAGGAAGTGAACAGTCATGCCAGACAACGCGTACTACGAGTTTTATCCGGCCGAGATCGTCGATAAAATCTGGAACGAACATCCGAACGCCACGACCGCAGAAAAACACAGGCTCACGCAAGCTGAATGGAACAAGCCCGGATATTGTCCACGGCCCTGGTGGGAACCATCACCTTTCAGGCAATTCTGAATTGCCCTGCGTAAAACGCATAGCGCCCCGACGGACATCGGGGCGCTTTTTTTATTCGACAATACCCCGCATTGTCGTCCCGGACTCCGATTGGGGATCCGGGGTTTTTATGGACGACATAGGAGATCCTTCGCAAGCTCGGGATGGCAGAAAAAAACAGGATTCCGGCTTTTGCCGGGATGACAGATGAGTAGCTAACGAGCTAAACGGCGAAATCATTTTGTTTTGATTTCGCCCCTGCCTGCCGACAGGCAGGGCTATCAAGCTTACGAGCTATATTATCACCGTTCCCGCTAACCTATCTCCTGGCTTCAAATTCATGATCCGCACTCCCTGCGCCGAGCGGCCGGTCTGGCGAACTGATTCAAGATTTGTGCGTATCATCTGGCCTTTCGCCGAAAGCGCGAAGATCTCTTTTTCCTCCGTAACCACATGCGCGGAAACCAAGGGCCCCGTCTTCGGCGTGATCTGCGCCGTCTTGATGCCCGATCCGCCGCGACCCTGCTTCTTGTACTCTTTAAGCGGCGTCTGCTTCGCGAAACCGTTCTGCATCACGACCAAGAGCTTCGCGCTCGCTTCCTTCACGATATCGAAACCGGCCACTTCATCGTTCGCTTTCTTGAGCTTGATCGCCCGCACTCCCGAAGCGCCTCGTCCCATCGGACGGACCTGTTTTTCGTCGAACCGTATCGACTGTCCTTGCCGCGTCGTCAAAATCACTTGATCATTCCCGCTCGAAAGATGCACCCATTTCAAAAGGTCTCCCTTCTTCAAAGCGATCGCAATGATGCCTGTTCGGCGGATGTTTTCAAAATCGCTCAGCTCCGTTTTTTTGATGACGCCATTCTTCGTCGCCATCACGAGAAACGCTTTTTCTTTCGCCTTCTCGGAATAATTCACGAGCGCGCTAATATTCTCGTCCGTCGGCAATTCAAGGAAATTGTGTATCGCCTTGCCCTTTGAAATACGGCTTGCAACCGGGATCTCGTATACCTTCGTCTGGAAGACGCGGCCCCTATCCGTAAAGAACAAAAGATTATCGTGCGTCTTTGCGCTAAAGAAATGCGAGAGGAAATCCTCTTCGGCGACCTCGGAGCCAATGAGGCCTTTGCCCCCACGGCGCTGGGTCTTAAATGTGCTCGGAGGTAAACGCTTGATATATCCCCCGGCGGAAAGCGTCACGACGGTATCTTCGAGCGGCACCAGATCTTCATCACTGAAAGCCTTGATGCCCCCGCGCACCACCGCCGTGCGGCGGTCATCACCGTATTTTTCCTTAAGCTCAGTTATTTCGTCTTTGATAATTTTTAAAATTTTCGCCGGGCTCCTCAAAATAAGCTGCAGCTCGGCAATGAACGCTTTCTTTTCTTTGAGCTCGTCCTCGATCTTCTGCTGCTCGAGCGCGGCCAAGGTTTGCAAGCGCATCTCAAGGATCGCCGATGCCTGCAAGTCGGAGAGCTTGAAAAGCTTCACTAGGTTCACGTGCGCATCTTCCTTGTCTTTCGATTTTTTAATCGTCGCGATTACGCGGTCGATCTGGTCGAGCGCTTTCGCAAGGCCTTCCAAGATGTGCGCACGTTCTTCCGCCTTCTTGAGGTCGAATTGCGTGCGTCGGCGCACGACTTCTTTGCGATGTTTCATATACTCGACAAGAATGTCTTTGAGCGAAAGAAGCTGCGGCTGGATGCCATCGACGAGCGCGATCATGTTCATATGAAAATCTTTCTGCAGATCCGTGCGCTCGTAGAGCTGGTTCAAAATTTTCTGCGGCGGAACGTCGTTCTTCAGCTCAACAACGATGCGCATTCCCTCGCGGTCGGATTCATCCCGCAGGTCGCGGATGCCTTCGATCTTCTTGTCCTGTGCGAGTTCGGCGATGGTTTTGATGAGTTCGGACTTATTTACCTGGTAAGGAATTTCCGTGATCACAATATCAAATTGCTTGCCCGATTTGCGCTCCACGATCTCGGCTTTGGCACGCGTCGTGATACCGCCCTTGCCGGAAACATATGCGGCTCGAATGGCTTTTTCGTCGTACATAATGCCGCCTGTCGGAAAATCGGGGCCCTTCACGAATTTCATGAGATCGTCCACGGTCGCATCGCCATTGTCCGCAAGGTACAGGATCGCATCGACGATTTCATTCAAATTGTGCGGCGGGATGTTCGTCGTCATACCGACCGCGATACCCACGCTGCCGTTCAAAAGCAGGTTGGGGAGCTTCGCGGGCAATACTTTCGGCTCTTCGCGCGTGCCGTCGTAGTTCGGCGCCCAATCGACGGTTTCTTTTTCCACATCGAGCAAAAGCTCTTCGGAGATCTTCGCAAGCCGCGCCTCGGTGTAACGCATGTGCGCCGCCGAATCGCCGTCAACCGATCCGAAGTTTCCCTGGCCGAAAACGAGCGGATAGCGCATCGAAAAATCCTGCGCCATACGGACCAAGGTGTCATAAATCGCAATGTCGCCGTGCGGATGGTATTTGGCCATCGTCTCACCCACCACGTTCGCCGACTTCCTGGTTTTCGCACTATGGGTTATCCCCGCATCCCACATCGCCCACAAGACGCGCCGGTGCACGGGCTTTAGGCCGTCGCGCACATCGGGAAGCGCGCGCGCGACGATCACGGACATCGCATAGTCGAGATACGATTCCTGTAATTCTTTTGTTATTTCCCGTGGTTCGATTTTGGACATAATAATTAGCTCGTTGGCTTTTTAGCTCTCTAGCTCGCTAGCAAATTCGCTAAAGAGCTGAACGCGCGCAAGCGCGCTCTCAAGCTTCTTTTCTTAATTTGGCGGCTTCACTATAAAATCCCGCGGCGTTTGCAAAATCTGGCCGAGAAAATGCAATTTATCACTGAGTATATTATAGATGAACGCCGTGCCGTTCTTCATCGTCTGCCAAAAGGCAAGACTGCCGTCGACGCTTTCCGAAGGAGGAACGATTTCGGACCGCGCACCGCCGGAAACGATTCCATTGAAATAACCGAGCCAGATATATACCACGGCCACCATCACGATGGCCGTCACGGCAATAAGCCAGCGTTTTTTAGTGCGCTCATCGGCGGATTGCAACCTCTCAAAAAAATTTTTTTTGCTGTCGTCGTGCATGGAAAAGTGCTCTATGACTATGCCTTGGGTTCCAAAACAATTACCCTGTTTTTTGCTTCGGCAATATCCTTTTTTTTGAACACAAGTTTTTCCTGGCTCTCGCCCTTCTGCCCCATCGCTTTCAAAAAATCCGAAGGGGTTTTATAGAACATCGGAATGATATACGCGGGCTCAAGGTGCTTTGCAAGCTTCGCCGCGGCCGTCGGCTCCAAGAAATGCCCGCCGCCGACCGGCAAAAAAAGCACGTCTGGCTCGTCGAGCTGCTCAAGAATATCTGCCGAAGGCGGCTTCGAGAGATGCCCGAGGAACGCGAGCCGGATCTCCTCCCAAACGACAAGGTACACCGTTTTCAAAAATTTCTCTCCGGACTCTTCGGGAACCGCGATGCCCGTGATCTCGATACCCTTGATCTCATACTCCCCGGGAAAAGAAATTTCGTTCTGCCCAGTGGAATCTTCCTCTGAAGGAAGGTTCGCGGATGAAAGCGTCTTTAAAACGACATCCGCCTTATAGCGGTTATTCTCGGGATTCAAAAGGAGCGAGGTTTCCCCGCTCTGCAATTTGAACGACCCGTCGCCTAAATAATTGATGACCATGAGTTTGGGCTCGTGATTAAGTTAATGGGTCATTTGGTTATTGAGTAATTTAGGTTAATGAGTTATTAAATCCCGAATAACTTAATCGCAAATAACCCAATAACTATTGTTTCGGTATTTAAATACATTTTAGCAAAAAAGGGGCTCAAACGCAACCAAAAATCCCCCGATTGCTCAATTGCCTAATTGCTTAATTACTTATGTAATACGGCCCCATTTGCCATTTGCAATTTAACAGCTCTTATTTTATACTGTCTCTCATATGCTTACTACAGAACAAAACACAAAAACAACGGACAACTTGACGCAGGTTTTAAAAAATGAGCTCCAGATGGCCGATTGGCCGAAAGAGGGCTCGGTGGTTGAAGCCACTCTCATCAAACAGGTGGCGCGGAAAGCCTATTTCGATCTCGGCCGCTTTGGCACGGGACTCGTTTTTGGCTCTGAAATGATAAACGCCAAAGAGATCATCCGGAAATTGAAGGTGGGCGACAAGATACCCGCGAAGATTCTCCAGCTCGACGGCGAGGAAGGCTGCGTGGAACTTTCGCTCGCCGAGGCCGGCAAGCAAAAACTCTGGCAACAGGTGAAGGAACTCGCGGAAGCGGGCGAAGTGATCAAGGTGAAGATCAACGGTGCAAACGCGGGCGGTCTCATGGCGAACCTCGCGGACATCGACCTCAAAGCATTTTTGCCCGTTTCGCAATTGTCGCTCGACCACTATCCGCGCGTTACGGAAAACGACCGGCAGAAGATCGCCGATGAGCTCAAGAAATTCGTCGGGCAAGAACTTTCGGTAAAGATCATCGACATCAATCCGCGCTCGAACAAGATCATCATCTCCGAACGCGAGGTCATGAGCTCGAATGTGAAAGAGCTCCTTGCGAAATATACCGTTGGGCAGATCGTGGACGGCATGGTCTCGGGCATCGCGGACTTCGGCGTTTTCGTTCGCTTTGTCGATAATCCGGAAATCGAAGGCATGGTCCACATCTCAGAGCTCGACCACCGCCTCATCGACAATCCGAAAGAGATCGTAAAAGTGAACGACCAGATCAAGGTGAAGATCGTGGACATCAAAGAGGGCCGCGTCTTCCTCTCGCTCAAAGCGCTCAAAGAAGATCCGTGGGCCAAGGTGGCCGATATGTATAAAGCGGGCCAGGAAGTTTCAGGCACGCTCTATAAATTGAATCCGTTCGGCGGTGTCATCTCACTAGAGGGCGGCCTGCAAGGGCTCGTGCACATTTCCGAATTCGGCGGCCAGGATGAAATGAAAGCGATGCTCGTTCCTGATAAGTCATTCAAGTTTATGATCGATTCCATAAAGCCCGAGGAAAAACGCATTATTTTGAAGATAAAGAAGTAGTAGAAGCAGTATTATAGAGAGGGCAAAAAACCCGGTCAGGTGCCGGGTTTTTCGTTTGTTGGTATTGATTTTTCCGAATTTTAGAATAGAATTGCAAATATGCCGGATTAGCTCATCGGTAGAGCGCTGCCCTGAAGAGGCAGGCGTGCCCAGTTCGACTCTGGGATCCGGCACCAGAATCTATCTCAAAAGTAGTTCGTGCGGCTCTCGCAGTTATTTTCGGCTGCAAAACGCGAAAATCCCTCGCGATATCCACGTGTCTACTTCTTGAGACAGATTCTAGAATAAAAATCCCCCTGCGTGGAAGGGGGATTATTATACATTATCCAAAATCTTTTTATTTTAAGAACGGTTCTATTATTCTGGGCACCATTTCGCGGGCCCGTCGACGCACGATATCGAAATCGCCTTTTTTGAAGCTTTTGAGATCGAATGTCTCCGGCGGTTCGGCATAAAGCGGAATAATGCGGACCTGTTTCAATCTGGTCAGCAGCCGCGACAACCTAGCTTTCCAGATACCCAGAATTCCGTCTTTCGTTTCGCGCAAATGGGCGATCTCTGCCTCATGGCGAATTCTTTGGTTATAGGGAGTGACTCTTTCGATCTCGTCATGGTCGCGCGCCCGCAGTTCGGCAGAATAACTTGCGAGGAAGTCTTTGAACCAAGGGATGTATCTGGAAACGAAATCATCTTGCGAGCCCCGGGGATAATACACTTTCGGATAGGGAAAGAGCACGAAGATCGTATCGCAGCCGGCGTTGATCGCTTTCATAACCAATCCCGCGATTGAGCCTCCATCGGAATAATAATCGCGGCCGATCTTGATTGGATCGTAAAGAGGCTTGATGGCTGCGGACGCCGCTATCATCCGCATGATAACGGGGATATCTTCTTCTTGCATCGCAGCGGCCCTGGATGGATTATACGTCTCGAGACGAGGGTCCTCTTTGAATTGCGGACTGCGATTCGAGTAAAGCTCGTGCAGTTTCGTCGTATCGTTCATCACCGGCCAATCCAATGTGATCGGCGAAGAAAACAATTTCTTCGGATCAATGTTTCTCAAAAGCCCGAAAAGCGGCTTGTGCGACAACCATGCACGAGTTCGCCAAAGATGCACGTTGCCCACGGAAAATGGAAAAACCACCCTTGCTCCAATCTCGTGGATGTAATCATAAACGGCATCTTCTTCATCGAGGTACCGCGGCAGTTCTTCCTGCGATTGCGCTTGAGCCAAACCGGCGCTATTCAATGCTCCGACAGAAACACCTCCAACATGAGTAACGCAAACCCCCATTTCGATGAGCGGCCGCGCAAGTGCCGGATGAGCGACCCCGCAGATACCGCCGCCGGGCATGAGAAAACTAGAGTTTCCGAATACCTCTTTGGCGTCCTTCACGGGCCGCCTCCTTTCCAAGGATTTTGCCTAATTCAAAAACCTACCCACATTAAAGCGCTGGGGTAAAAATAAAGCAAGTCTTGTGCGCCCC